>NZ_JCABYM010000119.1:0-23523 GCF_059499385.1 Limnoglobus sp.
GGGGAGGGAGGTTACCCCCCTCCCTAGCCCTCCCCCCCAAGGGGGGAGGGAACAAGACCAAAACCAAGACTCGCCGTGCGGCGGGTTCTCGTTCCTGCGTTTGCCAGTGCTCGTGCTCCTCGCCACGTTCGTCGTCATCATCTCGCACGGCTGCCACGGGGACGACGTGGACCACGAACCCGTTGTTGCGCCGCCGTTACACATCGACCGGGAATAACCCGGCCCGCCCGGTATCGTGGTGGGTAGCCCCATCACGTCCGGAGTGGTCCCGATGCGTGCCCTTCTCCTCCTGTCCGCCTTCGCCGCCGTCGCCCTGATCCCGACCCCGCCCGCCGACGGGTGCGCCATCCCGTGGCGGCCGAACCAGCCCGTCGCCGTCTCGTCCGAGGACGCCCTCATCGTCTGGGACCCGACGACCAAGACCGAGCACTTCATCCGCCGGGCGAACTTCCAGACGGACGCGAAGGACTTCGGGTTCCTGGTGCCGACGCCGACGCCGCCGGAGCTGGCCGAGGCGAACGACAGCATCTTCGACACGCTCTCGGCGGCCACGGCCCCTCGCATCATCTACGAAACGCGGAAGCAGACGGTCTACCGGAACGCCAAGACGCAGGTGGCCGGGGCCGCGCCGGCCGCCAAGGCCGCGCCGCCGCCGACGGTCCAGGTGCTCGACCGGAAGAAGGTCGCCGGGTACGACGCCGTCGTGCTGAAGGCGAACGACCCGAAGGCCCTCCGCGACTGGCTCGACAAGAACGGGTACGACGCCCGCAAGGAGCTGGTCGAGTGGTTCAAGTGGTACACGGACCACGAGTGGGTCATCACCGCGTTCAAGCTGTCGAAGGACGGCAGCCTCGCGAACCGGCTGACCGGCCGCACGGTGCGGATGACGTTCAAGGCCGACGCGCCGTTCTACCCGTACCGCGAGCCGGCCGACATGCGGCCGAAGGACGCGGCCGGCCAACGGATGCTCAAGGTGTTCTTCCTCGCCGACAAGCGGTACGAGGGGACGATCGGCAAGGAAACCGCGTGGCCCGGCGCGGCGGCGTGGGCGAACGCGGCCCCGGCCGGCACGGCGCACGGCGTGTTCGACAACCTCGGCCTGGAGCCGAAGGCGAAGGACGCCCTCGCGGCGAAGGCGTGGCACCTGACGGAGTTCGAGGACAAGTCGTTCCCGCGGCCGGGCACGGACGAGGTGTACTTCAAAGTGGCGGCGAAGCAGGACGCGCTGGAGCGGCCGCCGGTGATCGTGCCGGTTTACCAGTACGAGTACGTGGACGGCCCGGAACCCGGCAGCGCGGCGGCGCAGGAGCGGTTCGCATTCCCGATCCTCCTCGGCGTCCTCGCGGCCGTCGTCGGCGTGATCTGTTTGGTCGGGTGGCTGCTGCTGAAGAAGTAAGACATGGCCCGCAGATGACGCGGACTTCGGCGCAGATGAAAACCGGATAAAGCAACAGATCAAATCTTTGTTCTGATCCTCTTCATCTTCGCTCTTATCGGCGTCATCTGCGGGCCATTCTTCACTTCCGCTCGAACACGACCTTCCCGCCCACGAGCGTCAGCAGCACCTTCGTGTCGCGGATGTCGGCGGCCGGGCACGTCAGCACGTCGCGGTCGATCAGGATCAGGTCGCCGAGCTTCCCGACCTCCAGCGTGCCCTTCAACTTCTCCTCGTGGTGAAGGTAGGCGTTGTTGACCGTGTACAGCCGCAGCGCCTCCTCGCGGGTCAGCGCCTCGTCCGGCCGCAGAACGCCGCCGCGCTCGAGGGTGCGCGTCACCGCGACCCAGACGCCGAGCCACGGGGACCACGGGTTCGTCGAGTCGAGCGGGTCGAACCGGAGCATGTGGTCGCTCCCGCCGCCGACGGTCGTGTGCGCCAGCCACGACTTGTACGGCTGGAACCACCGCATCCGGTCCGGGCCGAGCACCTTCAGGAGCGTGTGCCCGTCCTTGAACAGCCACGCCGGTTGCACGTCGGCGCACACGCCGAGTTCCCGGCAGCGTTCGAGGTTGCGTTGCGACGGGAAGTTCGCGTGCGTGATGCAGTACCGCATCTCCTTGACGGACGTCATCCGGTTCGTCAGCTCGTAGGCGTCGAGCAGCACGTCCATCGCGCCCTCGCCGGCGGTGTGGGCCGTCACCTGCCACTTCCGCTTCGCCGCCTCCTCGACGACGATCTGCAACTGCTCCGGCTTGATGAAAAGGAGGCCGCGGTAGTCGTCCTGCGTGATCTGGTACGTGTCGCCGCGGGGCCACGGCTGGCGCATGAACGCGGACCCGTTGAGCATCCCGCCGTCGAGGAACAGCTTGATCGGCCCGACCTTGACCCACGCGTCGCCGGTCCCGGTCGGCCCGCCGAGGTCGGCGAGCCGCTTGGCGACGTCCTCCCGCGAGCCGGCCGGCGAGAAGCTACGGGCGACGTTCACGCGAACTGTTAGCTCGTTGTCCTTCTTCAAGCTCTCGTACAACTCGTAGTCGGCCTTGCTCGCGTTGCGGTCGGCGACGCTCGTGAGGCCGTGCGCGTTGTAGAGGGCGAACAGCTTCTTGACCGCGGCCCGCCGCTTCTCCGGCGTGAGGTCGTCGGCCGCGCCGGGCACGCCCTTCAGCACGCCGTAGGCGTTCCGCAGCATCCCGGTCGGCTCGCCGGTCGCCTCATCCTTCACGACCTGCCCGGCGGCCGGGTTCGGCGTGTCCTTCGTGACGCCGGAGATTCGCAACGCGACGGAGTTCGCGACGCCCGCCGGCCCCGCGTGGTACAGCACCGGGTGCTTCGGGGCGAACGCGTCGAGTTCCGCCTTCGTGGGGAAGCGGGCCTCCTTCAGCCGGGTCGGGAAGGCGTAGCGGATGACGATCCACTTGCCTTCCGGCGTCGTCGCGGCCTTCTGCTCGATGAACGCTTGCACCTCGGGGATGGACCGCAACAGCGGCAGCGGCTCGCCGGCCTCGCTGGTCGCCGCGCCGTTCGGGTGGACGTGGCTGTCCATCAGCCCCGGCAGCACCGTCTTGCCGTTCGCGTCGATGACGCGGGTGTTCGGCCCTTGCAGCTTGAGAACGTCCGCGTCCGCGCCGACGGCGACGATCGTGTCGCCGCGGATCGCCACGGCTTCCGCGATGGTGGACTTGGCGTCGAGGGTGACGACCTTCGCGCGGTGGATGATGAGGTCCGCGGGATCGGCCGCGAGGAGGAACGGGAGGGAGAGAAGGAGGAAGTGGAAATGTTTCATGATGGGGGAGATTGTAGGCGCTTCCGCGGGCGAGCCGAGCGGCGTCGCGGTTCGGGAGCAAGCCCCAGACTTCCGAAGTCCGGCTTCGACTTCGGAAGTCGATCCCGCGCCGCAGCGTTCACGACGTTCGCAGACGCCTCTTATCCCCTCGACTTCCGAAGTCGAAACCGGACTTCGGAAGTCTGGGCCTCTCGCTCACCACCACGTCCCGACTGCGGCTAATTACTTCACCACCTCGATCTGCTTTTCGTCATCGACCTCGATCTGCACCTGCTCGCGGAACTTCGACAGCTTCCCCTTCACCCGCACGGTCTTGCCCTGGAACGTGTCGCCGGTCGCGTCCTTCAAGGCCCCGCCGCGGGCCGCCGCGTTCACGACGACGGTGAAGTTCTTCGCGTCCCGGAAGTCGGTTTCGCTATTCAGGAACAGCCGCTTCTTGTCCGCCGTGAGCCGGCCGCCCTTCACCTCGAACTGCACCGTCACTTCCGCCCCGACCGTGCCCTTCAGCGCGTCGGCCGCGGTCAGCACGCCGGCCGGGGTCGGCTTCGCCGCCGCCTGCTCCGTCGGCGTCAGCAGCCCGAGCCGGATCGCGTGCCGGACGACGATCTCGCCGTCCTCGTCGCGGAGCTGCAGCGTCATCCGGGGGCTGGTCTCGCTCGCCCAGTCGATGGTGATGAACCCGAAGTTATTGCCGTAGGGCATCGCCGCGACCCGGTGCTTGTTCTTCTCCGGGGCACGCCACGCCTTGTTCCCCTGGTTGAACCCGCTCGCGGTAATGTCGTAGAGCGGGTACGAGATCATCCCCGTCGCCATCGACAGCTCCGCGAGATGGCGGTCGCCGCTGAGGAAGATGACGCCGTTGGCCTTCGTGTCGCGGAGAAGTTTGAACAGCCGGTCCCGCTCGTGCGGGATGTTCGCCCACTTCTCGAACGGGTGCTCCTCGCTCAGCACCTGCACGCCGGACCCGATCAGCCGCACCTCGGCCGGGACCTTCAGTTGCTCCTCCAGCCACGCCCATTGCTCCTCGCCGAGGAACGTCGCGGCCGGGTCGGTGTTCGGCAACGACTCCGTCACCCGCAGCTTCGGGTTGAACTTCGTCGCGATCTGGCTCCGGTGGTAGCGGCCGTCGAGGACGATGACCTGCACCCGCTTCCCGGCCGGGCCGAACACCTGCGAATGGTAGACGCCCTTCCGCGTCCGCCGCGGCGAGTCCTTCGGCACGTCGAAGAAGTCGAGGAAGATTTGCTGCGACTCGTCCTTGAGCGCGAACCGGGCGTCCGCGTCGTTCTTGCCGTAGTCGTGGTCGTCCCACGTGGCCACGATGGGGACGCCCTTCTTCAGCTTCGCGAACTCCGCCTCGCCCGCGAGCTTGTCGTACTTCGCGCGGATGAGCGCGGGGTCCACCTTCTTCGACTTGTCCAGGTCGGCGTACATCGTGTCGCCGAGTAGGACCAACAGCTCCGGCTGGAGCTTGGCGATCGACCCCCAGATCGGGCACGGCTTATCCTGGTCGGCGCACGACCCGAACGCGATCCGGGTGACTGGCTTCTCCTGCGCGGCCGCCGGCAGCGCCGCGACGACCAGGGCGAAGGCCAACAGAAGGCGGGGCATGGCGTTTCTCTTAGAGGTGGGCCGGGGCGGAATCCGCGCGATCCGCGTGCCGACTTCGACGGTCCCGGCCATTTTTCACATTTAATCTCTTGTGGAAAGGGGGGCCGTTCGGACAAGATAAGGAATAGATTCCGTCTCATCGAACCTTCACTATCATCGACGTGCTTACGGACCCTCCCCAGGCCGACCGGGATTCCCTTCATCCCTCCCCGGTGACCGCTTCGGACCGTCCCACGCCCGCGCGCACAACCACGAACCCTTCACCGCCCCATCAGGAGTGCCGTCATGGCCAAGGCTCGAAATGACTTCACGGACATCCTCGTCAAGAAGAAGCTGATCAGCCCCGACCAGGTCGAGGAAGCCGCGAACATGGCGGCGTCCACCGGCCTCCGCCTGCAGGACGCCCTCGCCAAGCTGAACTACGTCCCGCTGATCGAGTCGTCCCGCGCGATGGCCGAGCAAGGCGGGTTCGAGTTCATCGACCTCACCGCGGCCGAAATCCCGAAGGCCGTCACGGAACTCGTGCCCGAGTCGGTCGCCCGCGAAAACGTCGTGCTGCCGCTGGCCCTCGAAGGCAACATGATGAAGATCGCCATGAGCGACCCGACGAACATCGAGGTGCTCGACAAACTGCGGTTCGTGCTCAACCGGGACATCCAGCCGGTTCTTGCCCCGCAGGAACAGATTCAGGAAGCGATCAACCGGAACTACGGCCAGACGGAAACGGAGTCGGTGGACTCCATGCTCGTCGAGTTCACGGACACGGCCATCGAGTTCACGCAGGTCGAGGGGGCCGGCGGCGGGAACCTCGCGGCCGGGGACGAGAGCGACGCCCCGGTCATCCGGCTGGTGAACCTCATCATCTCGGAAGCGATCTCGCAGCGGGCGTCGGACATCCACGTCGAGCCGTTCGCCGACCGCGTCCGCATCCGCTACCGGATCGACGGCGTGCTGGTCGAACGGGACGCCGTGCCCCGACGCCTCCAGTCCGCCCTCACGTCCCGCATCAAGATTATGTCGAACATCGACATTTCGGAAAAACGACGGCCCCAGGACGGTCGGATCAAGATGACGGTGAACAACAAACACTTCGACCTTCGTGTGAGCCTGCTCCCGAGTTGCCACGGCCAATCGACGGTGATGCGGATTCTCGACCGCGGTAATATTCAAATCAGCATTCGAGACCTCGGCTTCGCGGAAGACGAGTACATCCGCTTCCAGAACATCATCAAGCGGCCCAACGGCATCTTCCTCGTCACGGGGCCGACGGGGTCGGGGAAGACGACGACGCTGTACGCCGTCTTGAACGAGTTGAACCGGCCGGACCGAAAGATCATCACGGCGGAGGACCCGGTCGAGTATTACCTCCCCGGCATCAATCAGGTGGAGGTCAAGCACCAGATCGGCCTCGACTTCGCCCGGATCATCCGGTCGATGTTGCGGCAAGCCCCGAACATCATCCTCGTGGGCGAAATTCGAGATAAAGAGACGGCAGAAATCGCTGTCCAGGCGTCTCTGACTGGACACTTGGTTTTCAGTACACTGCACACGAACGACGCGCCCAGTGCCATCACCCGGCTCACGGACATCGGCGTCCCGCCATTCCTCACGGCCAGCTCGGTCATCGCGATCATGGCGCAACGGCTGGTCCGGGTGAACTGCCCGAAGTGCAAGGAGCCGTACATTCCCTCCGAGGGCGAGTTGAAGGCGGCCGGTCTGACCGTCGAGAAGGCGAAGGCCGGCAACATGATGAAGGGACGAGGGTGCCAGTATTGCCGGCAGGGCGGCTACCGCGGCCGGCAGGCCATCTTCGAGATGATGCGGATGAGTGGAGCTTTGCGGGAATTGACGTTCGCGCAAGCCCCGGCCCAGGAGCTGCGCCGCAAGGCCCGCGCGGGCGGGATGCGGACTTTGCTGGACGACGGCGTGGGGAAAGCACTTAAGGGCGCGACGACGCTGCAAGAGGTCTTGAGCATCTGCCACGCGGAGGCTTTGCTACTGGATAAGCATTGATAAGCATTGATTTGTAGGGCGGGTCAAGGCTTTGCGCCGACCCGCCGGGGGACCGCAGCCACGCGGAGGACCGCCGAACCGGCTGGGAGCGCAACGGCGGGTCGGCGCAAAGCCTTGACCCGCCCTACGAATGGCCGGCGGAGGCCAGGCCGGCCGCACGCAACGACTTACGGAAACCGGACCGCCGGAGGCGGCCGGTGGGACGGACGGACCCTATTCACGGCCGGGAAAGATTTTCCGGCCAGTTTTGGTGTCGCGACGAACCCGGCGAACAATCGAACATGCCCCGAGCGGAACAGGACTCGCCATTTCCCCGCTCGGGACCCATCGACTCGTGGGCGTCGCGCACCGTTAGGAGTGTGCCGTGGCCAGTGTGGCAATGGAGAAGTTGCTGGCAACAGTCATCCAGCTGAAGGCCAGCGACTTGCACATCAGCGTCGGCCAGCCGCCCGTCGTCCGGGCCGGTGGGCGGATGCGCAAGCTCGACGCCAAGCTCCTCGACCCGGACGACACGACCGGGCTGATGAAGTCGATCACCCCGGACCGCTGCCAGCAGGAGTTGCAGCAGAAGGGGGGGGCCGACTTCGCCATCGAGTACACCGACGGCGTCCGGTTCCGCGTCGCCATCTTCAAGCAGCGCGGCACGATCGGCATGGTCATGCGGCGGATCCCGTCGCAGTTCCTCACGTTCGAGCAACTGCGGATGCCGGAAGCCATCCGCTCGCTCATCGTCCGGCCGCGGGGCCTCCTCCTCGTCACCGGGCCGACCGGGTCGGGGAAGACGACCAGCCTCGCGTCGATGATTAACTTCATCAACGACAACTACGACCGGCACATCATCACGCTGGAAGACCCGATCGAGTACTACCACAAGCACAAGAAGTGTACCGTCAACCAGCGGGAAATCGGCGTGGACGTGCCGGAGTTCAAGGAGGGCATCCGGCGCGCCCTGCGGATGGACCCGGACGTGATCCTCGTCGGCGAAATGCGCGACTTGGAAACGATCCACGCCGCCATCGAGGCCGCCGAAACCGGGCACGTCGTCTTCGGAACGCTCCACACGTCCGGGGCCGCGTCCACCGTCAACCGGATCATCGACGTGTTCCCGAAGGAACAGCAGGACCAGGTCCGCACGCAGCTCTCGACGGCGCTCATGGGGGTGCTGTCGCAGGCGCTGTTGCCGAAGATTCCCGAGAGCGTCATCGCGGCCTACGAGATGATGGTCGTCACGCCGGCCATTCAGAACCTCGTCCGGGAGAACAAAGTCTACCGGATCGACTCCGCCATCCAGACCGGGCGGAAGCACGGCATGTTCCTGCTCGACGAGTCGCTGTTCAACCTCTGGAAGGACCAGCTCGTCGAGAAGGAAGAGGCCCTCCTCAAGGCGGCGAAGCCGGCGGAACTCGCGGCCAAGATCGCGGCGTTCGAGCGCGGCCTGCTCGAGGACGAGGACGACGAGGACGAGGACGACGACGAGGATGACGACGACGACGATGACGACGACGAGGATGACGACGACGATGATCGTCGCAAACCTCGGAAGGCCCCGTACAAGCGGTAACTGATCGGACCCGGCCGCGCCCGCGGCCGGGTTTTTCCCATACACCCGGCCACGCGGTTCCCGACCCGGTCGAGCCGCCGGCCCAGCGAAGGCCCCGAACTTATGTCCACGACCCCGCCGACCCCGAACGACCCGAAGAAGCCGGCCGTGCCCGGCACGCCGCCGGCCGCCGCCGGCGCGAAGCCGCCGGCCCCCGCACCGGGGCAGAAGCCGGCCGCGCCGCCGCAGGCGAACGGGGCGAAGCCGGCCGTCCCCGGCCAGCCGGGGGCGCAACGACCCGTGGCCCCCGCGCCGAAGCCGGCCCCCGCGCCGGGGCAAGCCCCCGCGCCGAAGCCGCAACAACCGGCCGCCGGCGGGCCGCCGAAGCCCGCGACGCCAGGACAGGCTCCGGCCCCGAAGCCGGCCGTGCCCGGCGCGCCGAGGCCGCCCGCCGCGCCCGGCCAGAAGCCGGCCGCCCCTGCCGCCGGCGCGAAACCGGCCGCGGCCCCGGCCCCCAAGCCCGCGCCGAAGCCGCCGCAGAAGAAATCGCTCACGCACGTCGATGCGAACACGAAGCAACTCGGCCAGAAGCTCGTGGACCTCGGGTTCCTCGACGACGCGCAGCTCGACTCCATCTACGAGGAGATGCGGACGAGCGACAACAAGCTCGCCGAGATCGTCGCCGAGCGGGGCCTCGTCAACGAGGACCAGCTCCTCCAGGCGCAGGCCGAACTGCACGGGATGAAGGTGCAGTCGCTGGAGGACGTGAAGCCGAGCAAGGACGCGGTCACGAAGGTCCCGAAGACCATGGCCGACCTGTACCGGGTCGTGCCGATCTCCTTCGACAACAACGTCCTGACCGTGGCGATGTCCGACCCGAACAACCTGCAGGCGCTCGACGACATCCGCAACTTCCTCGGCATCACGGAGGTCAAGGCCGTGCTCGCGCCGCCGAAGGCGGTCGAGGAGCTGACGGCGAAGGCCTACGGCGTCGGCGGGGCCGGCGGCGGGGCCGACGAGGAGTCGATCGCCAGCATCATCAAGGAGCTCGAGGGCGACGCCGACCTGAACAAGGCCGCGATGAAGCGGGAAACCAGCATCGACCTGAACAGCATCGAGGAAATGGCCCACTCCGCCCCGGTCCGGAAGCTCATCAACATGGTCATGCTCATGGCCATCCGCGACCACGCCTCGGACGTCCACTTCGAGCCGTTCGAGGACGAGTACAAGATGCGGTACAAGTGCGACGGCGTGCTGTACGAGATGGTCCCGCCGCCCCGCCACCTCGCCACCGCCATCGCCAGCCGGATCAAGGTCATGTCGAACCTCGACATCGCCGAGCGGCGGCTGCCGCAGGACGGCCGGATCGAGCTGAACCTCGGCGGCAACCGGATCGACATGCGGGTCAGCGTCCTCCCGACGCTATTCGGCGAGTCCGTCGTCATCCGGGTGCTCGACCAGTCGAACGTCGGCCTGTCGCTCGACAAGATCGGCATGCCGGGGCCGCTGCTCGCCCAGTTCCGGCAGGTCATCAAGAAGCCCAACGGCATCGTCCTCGTGACGGGGCCGACGGGGTCCGGCAAGACGACGACGCTCTACTCGGCCCTGTCGGAACTGAACGACATCGAGACGAAGATCATCACCACCGAGGACCCGGTCGAGTACGAAATCGACGGCCTCGTGCAGTGCCCGATCAACCACGAGATCGACCTGACGTTCGCGTCCGCCCTGCGGGCCATCCTGCGGCAGGACCCGGACATCATCCTCATCGGCGAGGTCCGCGACCTGGAGACGGCGCAAATCTCGATCCAGGCGTCGCTCACGGGCCACCTCGTGTTCAGCACGCTGCACACGAACGACGCCCCGTCGTCGATCACGCGGCTGCGGGACATGGGCGTGGAGCCGTTCCTCATCACCGCGACGCTGGAGGCGATCCAGGCCCAGCGGCTGGTGCGGAAGGTCTGCCAGGTCTGCAAGACGGCCTACGAGCCGACCCGCGACCAGCTGATGGAGTTGAACGTCACCCCGGAGCAGTTGAAGGGCGCGAAGTTCTTCTACGGCGAGGGCTGCGACAAGTGCAACAACCTCGGGTTCAAGGGCCGGACCGGGATTTACGAGCTGATGCTGATCGACGACGACATCCGCGACATGATCAGCCGCGGGGCGTCGAACGACCAGATCCGGGCGTACACCCGCAAGATCGGCATCAAGGGCCTGCGGGAGGCCGGCATCGAGGCGCTGGTCGGCGGCATGACGACGCTCGAAGAGGTCGTGCGGGAAACGATCGTGGAGGACTAAAGTCGTTGTTTCAGGGCGTGGCGTGCAATCCTGGGACCGCGGGCGTCCCGCCCGCCCACCTTCCCGGCCACCGGGATCCGCCTCAAGTGGCGGGGACCGTGGCGGGCGGGACGCCCGCGGTCCCAGGGATGAAACAACCAATCGCTCAACCCTTTCGGCTCGCACCGGAGGTTTGAGGCAGACCGCGAACGACTCCAAATTTCGGCGGGGCTGTTTTTTGGTTTTCCGCCCCGCCGGTGCAAAATAGGTCAGCCCGACGGCTGACGACCAATACCAGCCGCGAGGCGATGCCGAGCGCGGAGTTCCACCCCCAGGGGCACGACATGCCGACCTACAAATTCGAGGCGCTCGACACCTCCGGCCAGGAGGTCAAGGACTCGGTCGACGCGACCAACGAGGAAGAGGCGTCGCAGAAGATCAAGGCGATGGGCTACTTCGTCACGAAGCTCACCGCCGCGCAGCAGAAGGGCGGCAAGAAGGGGAAGAAGAAGACCGGCAAGAGCCGGAAAACCTTCGTCATCGGCGGCGTCTCGCAGAAGATGCTGTGCATCTTCACCCGCCAGTTCAGCACGCTCCAGGACGCCGGGCTGCCCGTCCTCCGCTCGCTGCGGATCCTCGAAAAGCAGATGAAGCCGAGCGCCCTCAAGAACTCGCTCATCGACGTGGTCGAGGACGTGGAGTCCGGCTCGACGCTCTCGGAAGCGCTCAGCCGCCACCCGAAGTGCTTCGACCGCCTCTACGTGAACATGGTGAAGGCGGGCGAGGCCGGCGGCGCGCTCGAAGTCATTCTGCAACGCCTCGCGGAGTTCAAGGAGAAGGCCCAAAGCCTGAAGCGGAAGGTCGTCGGGGCGATGGTGTACCCGAGCGTGGTCATCATGGTCGCGGTCGGGATTTTGACGTTCATCATGGTGTCGATCATCCCGAAGTTCAAAAAGATCTTCGAGGAGTTCGGCCTCAGCCTGCCGCAGGCCACGAAGATCCTCATCGACGTGTCCGACTGGGTGGCGAACTACTGGTACGTCATCCCGCTGTTCCCGCTCGGCGTCTACCTGCTGATAAAGCTCATCCGCTTGACGAGAGCCGGGAATTACGCGCTCGACCGAATGGTCCTCTGGATACCCGTCGTCGGGAGTCTCGTGGAGAAAACCATCGTCGCCCGGACGATGCGGACGCTCGGGACGCTCATCAGCTCCGGCGTGCCGATCCTGGAGGCGCTCTCGATCGTGAAGGACACGGCCAACAACGTGGTCTTCGAGCGGATGTTCCAGCGGGTTTTGGAATCCATCCGGGAGGGGGATACCATTGCCGACCCGCTGCGGGAGTCGCGGCTGGTGGACGACATGGTGGTGAACATGGTCGAGGTCGGCGAGGAGACCGGCGACCTGGACACGATGCTCTACAAGGTGGCCGACTTCTACGACGAGGAAGTGGACACGCTGGTGAAGTCGCTGATCGCGTTGCTGGAGCCGATCATGATCGTGTTCCTCGGGGGCGTCATCGGGGCGATCGTGATCTCGCTGTTCCTGCCGCTGATCAAGCTGCTGGAAGGGTTGTCGAAATAAGGGTGGCACAAAGCCCGCGGGCGACCGCCCGCGGGGAGTCTTTCCGGAGCCGGTGTCATGGTGAACTTCCACTCCCCGCCGCGGCCCCGCCGCGGGTACACGCTGGTCGAGCTGCTGGTCGTCATCGCGATCATCGGCGTCCTCGCCGGGCTGATCCTGTCGGCCGTGCAACGTGTCAAGGTAAAGGGCGAGGAGGCCGCGCTGCGGGCCGACCTGCAGCAGTTCGAGCAAGCCATCGGCCAGTTCAAGAGCAAGTACAACCGGAACCCGCCGTGGTTCGGGGGCGGCCCGCAGGCCACGTTCCGGCTGTGCAGCGAGTACCCGGACGTGACCCCGGTGAACGCCTGGCCGGAACGGGACATCTTGAAGCGGATGTTCGGCCGCATGAGCGACAGCTTCAACGGCCTGCTCCTCGATCCACTGACGGCCCCGAAGTTCGTCAAGTGGGCACCGACGAGCACGGCCGCCGGCGCGCCGGCCACGTTCAACGGGCTGCCGGTCACGGTGGTGGACGGCCCGGTCCTGCTGGACCCGAACCAGTGCCTGGTGTTCTTCCTCAGCGGCGGCAAGCACGTGGAGTACCTCGGGTTCTCGACGAACCCGACGACGCCGTTCCTGCCGGCGACCGCCCCCGGCCAGCAACGGGCCCCAGGGATGCCGTTCTTTGAATTCCAGAAGAAGAACCTCGTCACCCCGGTCGATTGGCTCGAACGGCACACGGGGGCCTTGAACGCCCTGCCGTCCGCCCCGACCCCGGCCCTGACCGGCGGGGCCGGCGTCTACCGGTGGGAGGGGACCGGGCCGGCCGCGGACAACGTCGGGACGATCAGCAACGAGTCGTGGTACGTGGACCCGTGGGGCACGCCGTACCTGTACATGGCCGCCAGCGGGACCGGGTCCGGCGGCGACTACGTCACCAGCCCGATCGCGCACCCGACCGGCGGCCGCGTCCAGATCGCGCCGTGGGGCGGCAAGCTGTCCGGGTACAACCGCCAAACCACCCGCCAGTACCCGAACGCGGCCGCCTACGCCACGTTCCCGAACATGGGGCCGACGCCGTTCAAGGACACGGCCAACAAGTTCGTCAACCACGGCAGCTTCCAGATCATCTCGGGCGGGCCGAACGGCAGCGAAACCCGCAACGACTACGCCTGGGGCTTCGGCCTCGCCCCGGCCGGCGTCGCGAAGTTCGGGGAGGACGACTTCGACGCCGGCAAG
The DNA here is from genome assembly GCF_059499385.1 of Limnoglobus sp. Taxonomy (NCBI): domain Bacteria; kingdom Pseudomonadati; phylum Planctomycetota; class Planctomycetia; order Gemmatales; family Gemmataceae; genus Limnoglobus; species Limnoglobus sp. The sequence continues at coordinate 13,464 of NZ_JCABYM010000119.1, forward strand.
GGGGCGGGCGGGGACGACTTCGCCAACTTCCGCAAGACGTTCCTCGGCGCACCGGATTAAGGAGACCACCCGTGACCACGACCACCCGCCGCCGGCCCGCCGGGTTCACCCTGCTCGAGCTGCTCGTCGTCATCGCCCTCCTGGCGGTCGTCGCGGCCATCGGGGTGGGCACGTACTTCCGCGTCCGCGCGTCCGCCCAGATCGACGCGGACGAGAAGACCATCGCCAAGCTCAGCACGGCGTTCACCCAGCAATGGACGGCCGAGGTGGAGAGCGCCAAGGATGCGTTCAAGGGCAAGGCGAACTTCGGGCAGTACGCGAACGAGGTGGCGAAGGTGAAGGCCATCGCCGCCCAGGACGAGGACCGGGGGCTGGCCCTGTGGACGTACCTTTGGACGAAGAACGCCTTCCCGCAGACGTTCGCCGAGGCGACGACGCCGACCACGATGGCCGTCACCCTGCCCGGCCCGACGGCGCTGACCGTCAGCCTGCCGGCGCGGTTCAGCGGGCTGACCGGGGTGACGGACAACCGCGAGCAGGCGGCCGTGCTGCTCCACCGCATCCTCACGCAGAAGGGGGCGCGGGGCCAGACGTTCGACGAGACGGCCGTGGGCGCGCTGTCCGCCGTCCTGCAAACGACGCCGCCGTCCAACCACCGCGTGTTCACGGACACGCACGGCAACCCGCTCACCTTCGTCCGCATGTGTTCCGGGACGGTGAACGCCGACGTGAACGGCGGCGAGTACGTGACGCCCGGCCGGGCCAGCAACGACCCGTTCGACCCGACGAACCGGCTTCGCACCTACACCGGCAACTACACGGCGACCGTGGAGACGCAGGCGGCGCAGAGCATTTTCGGCCCGACGGTCACGCAGTTCCCGCGACAAAACTGGCTGCCGACGATCGTCGGCCGCGGGGCGGAGTCGGCCTGGGACCCGACGTTCCTAACGACCACGACCGGCCTCATCACGATCCCGGACGGGTATCTCGCCGGGTACAAGCTCCGCCGCCAGGGCACGCGAGGTGACCGATGATCCGCACCCAGACCCGCCGCCCCGGCTTCACGCTCGTCGAGCTGCTCGTCGCCATCGCGCTGGCGATCGCCATCCTGGCGCTGGCCATCGGCGTCAGCCAGTCCAGCGCGTTCGACTCGTACAAGACCGTCGGGGCCGCGGACAAGGTCAGCCAGTGGCTCATCACGTCCAAGAACAAGGCCCTGCGGGACAAGGCCCCGCGGGGCGTCCGGTTCATCACCAGCCCGGACGGGTTCGTCCGCGAGGTGGCGTTCATCGAGCAGCCGGACCCGATCCCGTCGAACGGCCCGCTGCTCGCCGGCACGCGGCTGATCTTCTACTACCCGGCCTACGTGCAAGAGAACACCGTCGCCATGCCGGCGACGCGGACGGTCACCCACGACCCGCCGTTCCCGACCCCGCAGATGGGCGCGCCGGCCTCGCCGTCGAACGTCCGGGCCGTGTACCTCGCCGGGCTGACCGCGGCCCAGCAGAACGATTTGCAGGCGACCGTCCAGGGCGGGGACCTGATCTCCGTCCCGGAACTCCGCACCGTCTTGCGGCTGAACCCGACCCCGATCACCGTGTTCGCGCCGGCGGTCGCGGCCAACATGCCCGGCGGGGCGACGGTGCAGTTGAACGTGACGCCCGAGTCGCTGCCGGAACTCGGCAAGGGCGTCTACTCGTACCACAACAGCTCGACGCTCACGAACGCGATGGGCACGACGTTCCACCCGAGCATCCCGCAGCCGTCGGTCAGCGGCACGCTGGCGGTGACGACGTTCGCCCTCATCCGCGGGCCGCGGCCGCTACTCGGCGAGCCGACGCAGTTGCTGCCCAACGGCATGGCCGTGGACGTGCGGCGGACGGTCCCGCACATCCCGCAGCCGCCGCCGGCGACGCTCCCGCCGACGGTCGCCGTGACGACCAGTTGGAACGCCCCGAGTCCCGACGGGTTCAACAACATCGACATCCTGTTCGCCCCGACCGGCGAGGTGATCGGGGCGACGGAATCGCTGACCGCGCTGCTGGTGCGGGACGTGAACCTGCCGAACACGACGAACCCGCTGACGACCGACTACAACGCGGCCGGGCAGATGATCCTGATCTGCGTCTACAACCGGACCGGGGCGATCTCGACGCAGCCGGTGAACCCGCCGCCGGCGGCGGACCCGTACCAGTTCGCGAAGGACGGCCTCAACACGGGCCTTTGATTCTCCCTTGAAATCGCAGGGATTCGCGATTTTTGGTTCCGCCGGCTCGGACGCGAAGAATCTCACGTGCCGCCGACTCGCGACCGGCACGCGGCCCCGACGCCCCGACTGGGGATTGACCGATGACGCTCCACACCCCGTGGCGACACCGCCGCGGCCTGACCCTGACGGAAGCGCTCGTCGCGATGTTCATCGCCGCCATCGGCATGATCTCGCTGATGACGCTGTTCCCGCTCGGCGCGCTCCAGATGGCGCAGGCCGTCAAGGACGCCCGGTGCGCCGAACTCGCGATCAACGCCGAGTCCTCCATGCGGAACCACTGGCAGGTGGAGATGCTGGAGAAGGGCAACGACGCGACCATCCGGACCACCGACCTCGCCACCGGCAACCCGGTGTTCATCGACCCGCTCGGCGTCGGGGCGTCGCCGAACCCGAACTTCGTCGCCGGCATCACCGGCGCGAACGCCCTGGCCCGGCGGTCCCTCGGGCTGCTCGGCGTTTCCCCCGGCGCGCGGCTGCGGTACTGCTCGCTGCTGGACGACATGACGTATACCGAGTCCGGCGTCCCGGTCGTCACCGGCGGGTTCGTCGAGCGGGCCGGCCGGTACAACTGGTCGGCCGTGCTGCAACTCCCGTCCACCGGGATCGCGACCGTCGCGGACCTGAAGATCCTCGTCTACGACGGCCGCGCCCCGTTCTTCCAGCCGGCGACCAGCGAGACGGACTACCCCGGCTGGGACGAGGCGACGCCGAACGCGACCACGCCGCCGGCCACGACCGCCGGGGCCGCCGTCCCGCCGAACCCGCGGTACGCCCTCGTCGTCCCCGGCGCGACCACGCTCGTGCTGAAGTTCGCCGCCGACCAGCCCGGCCCGACGCTCGGCAAGGGGCGGTGGGTGGCCCTGTACAGCAACAACGCGACGAAGTTGCTCACGTTCCACCGGGTCGTGAGCGTGACGGAAACGGCCGAGACGCGGAACCTGCCCGGCCCGACGCAGATGACGGTCTACACGTGCGAGCTGCAAACCCCGGTCAGCGCCGCCCACTCGACGCTCGGCACGACCGCGATCGTGTTCGCCGGGCTGGCGGAAGTGTTCGAGCGGCCGCCGCTCGTCGGCAAGTAACGAGACCCGCGAGGCGACCATGCGACTGCACCCGACCCTCCACCGCCGCCCCGGCTTCACGCTGATCGAGGTCCTCGTCGCGGCCGGGCTGTGCATGCTCATCATGAGCGTGCTGACGTTCGCGTTCGCCGCCGGGATCGACACGTTCAGCCTGCTGAAATCGACCGGCGAGCTGAACCAGCGGCTGACCGTCGCCGAGACCGTGCTGCAAGGCGACCTGCGGTCCGTCCACCTCGAAGACACCTACGGCCTGCCGCTGAAGGTCAGCCAGGTCCGGTACGACCTGCTCCACACGCCGTTCCAGTTCGACCCGGCCCTCGGCCGGTACGTCCGGCCGCCGGCGAAGGGGTTCTTCCGCATCGTGCAGGAGTCGGTCAGCTTTTCGGAAGGGAACGACCCGGACGGCGTGCCGTCGTCGTTCGCGTACAACCACGTCCTGCACATGACCGTCCGCCGGACGGGGGACCAGCCGCACCGGGCGTTCTTCACCCGCGTGCCGAACCTGAACCCGAACCCGACGGTCCCGAACAACACGGCCAGCGACGCGGCCGACGCCTGGACTAGCGACGCGAAGGCCGGCCTCAGTCACACGGCCGAGTACGCCAGCCCGGGGGCCGTGGGTACGCCCGGCCGGCGGATCGGCGACTTCGGCTACCGCCTCCAGCACGAGTGCATCGGCGGGCTGAGCGGCGGCCTCGCCGGCGCGTCCGACCGGGTGTTCGCGTCCCCGTGGGCGGAGGTCGTCTACTTCCTCCGGCCGACCGGCACGACCACGGCCGGCGGCAGCCGCCAACTGTTCAGCCTGCACCGCCGCGTCCGCGTGCTCACGAAGAACGACAGCAACCTGACGCAACTGAGCTGGCTCCCGTTCCGGGCCGCCGCGCCGGGGATGAGTTCGTCCGGCTCCACCGGCGGGCTGAACGGCCCCGGCGACATCACCGACCCGGTCAACCGGCTCGGCGGGCTGACGAGCACGCGGGTGTCCGTGGCCGCCGGCGCGAACGTCAACGACATCGGCGCGACGGCCGACGCGGCCGGCAACATGACCGGCGAGGACATCCTGCTCACGAACGTGATCTCGTTCGAGGTCAAGGCGTCCTGGGACCCCGGCATCGTCCTCGTCACCACCACGCCGAACCAACTGGCCCCCGTGGGCCCGCCGGCGATCAACCCGCTGGCGGTGCGGGCCCCCGGCGCGGACGAGCGAACGCACCAGGGCAACGTCATCACGCTGCCGTTGGTGCCCCCGCCGGCCAACCCGCTTCTGCCGACCGCGACGATGAACGCCCCGGACCCGTACCTGAGCGACCGCCACGTCCCCGAGTCCCCGACGTTCGACGACCTGCCGCTCGTCCCGTCGCTGCCGCGGGGGTACAGCGCGAACGACACGGCCACGCCGACGGCGAACACCCACAACTTCTCGGAAGGCAGTGGGAACAGCAGTTTCGCCCGGTGGTACACGAACGGGGGCTTCGACTCCGTGAACCCGCCGGCGAACCCGCTGGCGAACCTGAAGCGGGTGTTCGACACCTGGACGAGCCACCCGACGTTCCGGCGGCCCGGCATGCCCGTGGCGACCCCGACGCCGCCGTGGAACGAGCCGGTCTTCGAGCAAACCCCTGGGTCCCACAACTGGTTCCCGAACCCCAACTACGTGCCGCTGCCGATCCGGCTGAAGGCGGTGCAGATCAAAATCCGGATCTTCGACCCGAAGAACAAGCTGACCCGTCAGATTACGCTCGTGCAGGACGTGTAGCCCGCGCCCCCAGGATTTGAAGCGGAAACGAAACTTTGAGGCCGCCGACCGCGGCGGCCCCGGCCCGAACTACGCCCGGACCTTGAGGTGTTGCCATGTTCCTCCCACGCTCGACCCCGCAACTCGCCCGCCGCCGCGGGGCGATCCTGCTGATCGTGCTCACGCTCATCGCGCTGTTCTCGGTCGTCGGGCTGTCGTTCGCCCTGTACGCCGAGGCCGAGGCCGTCAGCGCCCGGACCCGCCGCGAGGCGATGGCCGAGAACGACGCCATCCCGTCGCAGGAGCGGGCCGCCAGCCAGTTCCTAAGCGTCATGCTCTACCCGTCCGAGGGGGGCGGGACCTACGGGACCGGGAACGGCACGCTCAACGCCCTCCGCGGCCACGACTTCGCCACGATGATGTACGGCAACAACGCCGCCGGCGGGAACACCATCCCCTACAACGGCATCGGCACGGTGAGCGAGGACCTGACGGCGAACCCGCTCGCCGCCGTCACCGGCATCACGAACCGGGTGCAGGTGGTCAACTACGCCTGGCAGTACGACCGCACGACGCCGGCCAACAGCCGCATCTTCGACCCCGAGTACCTCGGCGTCCGGGCGAACACCACGGCCGGCCCGACGACCACCTACGTCAGCCGCGCCGCCGGGTACACGTACCCGGACCGGAACAACATGGCCGTCGCCGTGCAGGACTCGACGACCGGCCGAATCATCGTCCCGTCGTTCCACCGGCACAACAACTTCAACGCCCTCACGACGAACGCGAACCTCCGGCTCGCCCCGCCGACGGTCGTGCCCACGAACACCGACTGGACGAACGCGGCCGGCCGCTACCGGCTGATTCGGCCGCGGCCGGCGGACCACAACTACGACTCCGGCGACGGCCGCGGGCTGGTGTCCGACTTCCCGTACCCGCCGCAGAACCCGGACGGGACGTGGACCGGCGACGTGCAGAACATCACCCAGCAGGACGGCCTCCAGTACAACGACGCGGTGTGGGTGAACCCGAACCTGCCGGAGGTGCTCTGGCGGGGCAAGACGCTCAAGCCGCTGATCGCCGCGACCATCCTGCCGCTCGACGCCCGGATCAACGCGAACGTGGCCGGGAACCGGAAGGGTTCGACCGGGGGGATGATGCCGGTCGCCGCTCACGGCTCGACGCACGGGTTCGGCCCGTGGGAAATCAACCTGTCGAGGATCACCAGCGACGCGAACACGATGGTGGACGCCCGCGCCACGCTGTCCGGGTTCAACGCCCGCGGGGCCACCGGCAAGACGGCCAACCCGTTCGCCACGACCGTCACGCCGGCCGCCTCGGCCGTGAACTGGGACGCCGGTGTTACCACGGACCCCGCCGGGATGCCCTCTCAGCCACGCCTGAACTTGCCGACCGGCAATCAGTCCGACCCGACGTTCGGTGCGATCGGCGCGACCGGGTTCGACTTCACCACCACCGGCGGGGCGACGACCGAGTCCGACCGCCACCCGAGCCTGTTCAACCCGTATGCCTGGAACGCCTTCACGACCCCCGGCCGGGTAACGGCCCACGACGACCTCCGCCGGTCGAGCGCGAAGTACGCCGGCAAGGCGAGCGACTACGGCGTGCCGTTCTACGGGCTGACGACGGTTTCGACGGCCCCGGCCGCCCCGGCCGCGGACACCCGCCTGTTCGGGACGGGGCCGACGACGCCGGCGATGCAGTCCAACCGCGTCCGGTCGCTGCTCACCACGGCCAGCAACTCGCTCGCCCGGATCGGCCTCCAGCCGAACTACACCGACTACACGACGAGCAACCTGTCGCTGGTCGGGGGCGTCCTGACGGCGACGGCGCAGAACCTGATCCACCCGCCGACGCTCGGCGTCAGCTCGGACTTCGCGGCCGCCGCCAACCTGCGGTCGGCGATGGCGACGATCGGGGCCGTGGACCTGAACCGGCCGCTGGCCGACTACCGGGCGGCGACGAACCCGACCGGCTCCCTGTCGGCGAACAACATGGCGAACGCCGGGGCCGCCGCGAACGACCGGCAGACGATGGCCCGCGACATCTTCGTCCGGCTGATCGTCGCGACCGGGGCGAAGGCGAACGTCACCGCCGGCGGCACGCTCGTCCTGCCGCAGCCGAGCACGACGACGCCCGGCACGTACGACCTCGTCGCCGCCGGGGACACGACCCAGCAGCAGTACGACGCCCTCCGCTACCTGGCGCAGCTGGCCGCAAACATCACCGACTACGTCGACAACGACGACATCAACACCACGTTCGTGTGGAACCCGCAGGCCGCGAGCGGCCTCTTCGTCCCGGACAACGGGCTGACCGAGATGACCACGCTGTTCGCCAACCCCGGCACCACGCAGCCGCAACGCCAGCAGTACGTCCAGGACCGCACCGTGTTCGGCGTCGAGAAGCCGCGGGTGCTGATGAACGAGGTCTACTCCGAGGTGACGAACGCGCCGGGCGACAGCTCGAACCCCGAGGCGATGAGCGACTTCCACGTCCGCGTGTGGGTCGAGCTGATTAACCCGAGCAACGCCGGGGCCGAGGCGACGGCCCCGATGGGCAACGGGACGGCCCCGCTGACGAGCACGTACACGGACACGACGACGATGATGAACACCACCTGGTCGGCGTACAAGGTGCAGGTGTTCAAGACCGGCTCGAACGTCCGCCAGGCGCTGTTCGACCCGGCCACGCCGGGGGTGACGGGGAACGTGACCGGCCGGGTGGACGGCGCGGCGACGCACGTGGTCGATGCCCTGCTGCCGACGACGGCGACGCTGACGATCGAGCCGAACAACGGTTCGACTCACACGGCCATGACGCCGGCGACCGGGTTCCGGGTTCTCGGCCCGGACCTGACGGGCGCGACGGCCACCAGCGCGCAAGAGTTCATCCCGAACGCCACGACGGCCCCGTACACGACGGGCCTCATCTCCATCCCCGGCGGGACGACGCCGCCGGCCCCGAACGCCGTGCCGCCGTCCCCGACGCTGGCGTACCAGGACACGAAGCAAACGCCGAGTAACATCGGCATGAACACGATCACCCCGCTGCTCGACCAGGCGGTCGTCCTGCGGCGGCTGGCCAACCCGTACCTGCCGGCCAACGACCCGCTGGACGGGACGTACAACGTCGCCCTGCCGGTCAACCCGTTCATCACCGTGGACGTGTTCACGGACGTGCCGGCCCGCGACGCGATCCGCGTCGGCGAACGGGACCCGTTGACCATGAACGGGATGCGGCCGATGGGCGAGCCGGGCGCGCCGGGGTCGCGGTCGTCCGTCGGCCGCATGGCCCCGCACTACGCCCACCGCTCTTTGCCGTTTAACATGGCCGACACGGCCGGGTTCGTGGCCGCCCAGTCCGGACCGAACCCCGCGGACCCGCTCATCAACCCGAACGGGTTGCAACTGAACTTCTTCACCCACAACACCCAGCGGCTCGGGGTGTCGGGGATGCCAGCCCCGACGCCGACGGACATCCAGTGGCTGACCCACCTCGACCGGCAGCTGGTCAACCAGACCGAGCTGACCGTCGCCGCCGCGGTGAAGCCGCACGAGCTGACGTACCGGTTCGTCACCGGCACGTCCGCCGCCCCGGCGTACCACGAGCATACGGCCCGGTTCTACGGGACCTCCGCCGTCCCGCTGTACCGCGCCCTGGAACTGCTGACCGTCCGGCCGTTCGGGTACGGGCTGCCGGCCGAGGGCCGCGTGCCGGGCAAGGTGAACATCAACATGATCTGGGACAAGGCCGTGCTGGAGGCGGTCCTCGACCAGAACGCGTCGAACGCGTTCACGACCGCGGAGGTCGATGCCCTGTGGGCCGTCCTGCAGGGATCGACGGACGACACGACGGCCGGCGGGTACGCGGCCCACGCCCGGACGAAGAACGGGGCGACCCCCGGCCCGACGTTCGACGAGGTCGGTGCGACATACACCGACGCGGGCGGGACAGTCCGCGGCAGCGACCGGCCGTTCAAGCCGCTCGGCACGGCCGCGTTCTCGGCCGCGTCGCCCCCGCCGACGGCCCCGCAGTTCGACCTGCGGCCGCTCGGCAGCGGCATCGCCGACACGATCCTCCGGGACGGCGCGACGCCCGGCACGCCCGCCTTGCTTTCGGCCAGCACGGCGACACACCCGTACCAGCGGGCCGAGATGCTGCGGAAGCTGCACAACAACGTCACGTACACCACCGACACGTACCTGGTGGTGATGACGGTCGGGTACTTCGAGGTCCGCAACCCCGGCCCGTACTCGCCGACGAACCCGCCGGTGCTGGGCAAGGAAGTGTACGACGTGGTGCTCGGCGACATGCGGGGCAAGTTCGTGTCCGTCGTGGACCGGTCGATGCTCGGGGTCGACACCACCGGGCAGCAGGCGGACGGGCTGTGGCAGGCCCCGCTCGGCGAGCAGCCCTACGACCCGACGGCCGGGACGATGATGCCGTTGAACGTGTACTACCTGCGGTTCCCGGCGCAGGGGACGAACGCGGCCGGTAATCAGGTTCACATCCATTACGAGGGCCGGTTCATCAACCTGACCGCCGGGCCGGCCTACCTCGGCGTCGGTCAAGCCGCGGAGCAGGTGACGATCACGGCCCTCGGCGGGCGGAACCCGGACGGCTCCGTCGCGCCGGCCTACGACCCGGTGACCGGCCTCGCGACGGTGACGCTCGCCGCCGGCCCGACGCGGCTGCACTCCGGCGGGGCGTGCGTGAGCAACGCCCTGTCCAGCAACCCCGGCCCGCAGGCGAACTTCGACGTGAACGCCCAGCGGTACAAGGGCGTCGTGCCGTACTTCCAGCAGGTCGAGATGGGGAAGTAGGCCACGACCCGTTGTGGAACCCGGAGCGGGGGGGGGCGGGGGGGGGGGGGCGCGCGCCCCCCCCCCCCCCCCCCCCCCGGGAAAACCCCCCCCCCCGGGGCGGATGGGGGAGGGACCCGCGGGGGCC
>NZ_JCABYM010000120.1:0-23337 GCF_059499385.1 Limnoglobus sp.
ATCATGCCGCAAGGGCGGGAGTTAGTGCAAGACCAGTTGTGAAACAGCCTCTACTCAGAAGGCAAGAGGTTCCACTTTTGACGAAAAGCATAGCACCACGCGAGTGTCAGCTTCTTGCCCCAGACACCACGTTTCCACGTTTGATTCAACAGTCGTGTCTCATCGCATAGCTGCCCGGCGTTGCGACTGGTGAGCCACTCTTCTTCCGTCATCCCCCGCCCTCCGGCTTCCGTCCCGCCTGCCGTCGCCGCTCGATCTCGGCCATCCGCTCGCGGATCGTCGCCTCGAACCCGCGGTCCGTCGGCTCGTAATACCGCACGGCCGCCGGGACGTACTCCTGGTCCACCCAGCCCCCCTCGCCGTCGTGGGCGTACTTGTACCCGACGTGCCCGAACTGCTTCGCCCCGGCGTAGTGCGAGTCCCGCAGGTGCTTCGGCACCGGCAGCGTCCGGCCCTCCTTCACGTCTTTTGATGCCGCGCCGATCGCCACCGTCGCCGCGTTCGACTTCGGGGCCGTCGCCAGGTAGCAGACGGCGTGCGATAGGTTCAACTGGCACTCCGGCAGCCCGACCCGCTCGACCGCGTCCCACGCCCCGTTGGCCACGAGCAGGCCCATCGGGTCGGCGTTCCCCACGTCCTCGGACGCGAAGATGACCAGCCGCCGGGCGACGAACCGCGGGTCCTCGCCGGACTCCAGCATCCGGGCCAGCCAGTAGACGGCCGCCTGCGGGTCGCTGCCGCGGAGGCTCTTGATGAACGCCGACGCCAGGTCGTAGTGCGCGTCGCCCGTCGGGTCGAAGTCGAGGACCTTCCGCTGGATCGAGTCCTGGGCAAGTTGCAGGTCGAACAGCAGCTTGCCGTCGGCGGTGCGGGTGGTGGCGTCGTTCTCGACGGCCTGCGACGACTTCACGCCGATCTCCACGGCCGTCAGCGCCCGGCGGGCGTCTCCGTCGCAGATCTCCGCCAGGAAGTCCAGCGCGTCGTCCGTCATGGTCACGGGGACCTTCCCCAGCCCGCGCTCTTCGTCGGCGAGCGCCCGGCGGATGATCGTCTTGACGTGGTCGCGGGTCAGCGGCTCCAGCGTGAAAATCTGGCTGCGGCTGAGCAGCGGTGTGTTCACCGCGAAGAACGGGTTCTGCGTCGTCGCCCCGACCAGGATGACGATGCCGTTCTCCACGTCCGGCAGCAGCACGTCCTGTTGCGAGCGGTTGAACCGATGAATCTCGTCGAGGAACAGGATCGTCCGCTCGCCGTCTTCCTCCAACCGGCCGCGGGCGTCGGCGAGGACTTCGCGGACTTCCTTAATCCCGGCGGCGACGGCGTTCATGGCGACGAAGTGCGACTTCGTCTGGTTCGCGATGACGTGCGCGAGGGCGGTCTTGCCGCACCCGGCCGGGCCGTAGAAGAGGACGGAGTTCAGCCGGTCGGCGAGGAGCATCCGGCGGAGCAGCTTGCCGGGGCCGAGGATGTGGTCCTGCCCGACGAACTCGTCGAGCGACCGCGGCCGCATCCGGGCCGCGAGCGGCTGGGCGGACAGGCGGTTGGCGGAGCGGAGGTCGCTGAAGAGGTCCATGACGCCATGCTACCCGAAAACCGCCCCCGGTCATCTTTTGTGGAACCCTGAGCGGAAGCGACGGGGTGGAGGCGCAACACCCCGTCGCTTCCGCTCAGGGTTCTACAGCGAAGCCATGACGAATGACCAGTGACGTGGTAAAGTGGAAGACACCGGTGGAGGATAACCCGTGGCCGACGCGAAGACGATCTTGGTGGTGGACGACGACCGCGAACTGATCGACGCGGTGCGGACCATGCTCGAGCGGCAGGGGCACAAGGTGCTGCAGGCGCACGACGGCCACCAGGCGAAGCAGATGGTCTACAACCACAAGCCGGACCTGATGATCCTCGACATGATGATGCACCGGATGGGCGGGTTCCCGGTGCTGGAACACTTCAAGGACAAGGCCGACGCCCCGCCGATCATCATGGTGACGGCCAACGAGGGCGGCCGGCACAAGGCCTACGCCGAGTACTTGGGCGTGATCGACTACATCCGCAAGCCGTTCTCGATGGAGAAGCTGCTGGAAGCCGTCAACAAGGCGTTCCGGCCGAAGGACGAGACGCCTCTCGAATGACCGTGGAACCCGGAGCGGGAGCGATGGGGTGTGTCTCCCTCACCCCACCGCCCCCGCTCGGGGTCCCACTTCCAGTTCCGGCTTTCTGACCAACTCCTTGTCGCGGTTCCCGCGGCACATCTGGTAAATGCCCGGCACGGCCAGCGTCTCGCCGTGCAGCAGCCGGCACTGGCTCTGCTTCTGCCTCGCCTTCGCGAAGTTCGCGGCCAAGCACTTCTCGCAGGACAGCGAGTACGTCTTCAATTCGCGGGTGAGGCCGTCGCTCCATTCGGCCGCGACCTTGAACTCGGCCGGGGCCGCACAGGAGTAGCACAGGACGGGGTAGTTCATCTCAGTTCGACGGGTACGGCAGCGGGTCGCCGGTGATCGCGGCCAGCGCGTTCAGGGCGGCCTTCAGCTCCGCCTCCTTCTTGTTCCGGCCCCACGCCGCCGGGTACATGTGGGTGTTGATCTCGCACCCCACCTTGAAGCACTTGTCGTGGTCCGGGCCTTGCTCGTCCAGCAGGTAGTACCGCGGCGTGCCGCCGAGTTCCCGCTGCGCCACCTGCTGCAGGGCCGACTTCGCGTTGTTGTTGATCGCGTCCCCGGCGACGGCGTCGATCTCCGGCTCGACGAACTCCAGCACGAAGTCCTTCACGACCTCCCACCCGCCGTCCAGGAAGATGGCCGCGACCAGCGACTCGAACACGTCGGCCAACAGGTTCGCCGGGATGTCGCCGCGGTTCTCCATCCCCTTGCCGAGGAACAGGAACGCGCCGAGGCCGAGCTGCTCGCTGAACTTCGCGCACGTCTTCCGGCTCACGACGACCGACTTCACCTTCGTCATGTCCCCTTCCTGGTAGTCCGGGAAGCGGGCGTACAGTTGCTCGCAGGTGACGAGGCCGAGGACGCTGTCGCCGAGGAATTCGAGCCGCTCGTTCGACCCGGCGCGGGTGTTCGCGCCGGACGTGTGCGTCAGCGCGGCCTTCAGCAGGTCGATCCGTTGGAAGCGGTAGCCGATGACCTCCTGGCACTCGTCCAGGACGGACCGCTCGCGGGTGGTGGTGAGTTCGGTGGTCGGTGGCATCATGCGCCAATTAATGGGGCGAGGGGGAGAGAGTTTCGCCACAAGTTCGGCCGGGGCCGACGTGTTCGGCCGCGCCGGGCCGTAATGAATAGCTTAATGTTAGCCCGAAAATCCGGGTTGGGCCACCCGTACAACCATCCGAGGGCGGAAAAACGATGCCGTTCCGCATGCCCGCCGAGTGGGAGCCGCACGCCGGGACGTGGCTGGCCTGGCCGCACCGCACGTCCGACTGGCCGGGGAAGTTCGGCGTCATCCCGTGGGTGTACGGCGAAATCATCCGCACGCTGGCCCGGTACGAGCCGGTGAACGTGATCGTCCGCGACGCCGCGATGAAGGCCGCGGTCGAGGCCGTGCTGAAGAAGGTTCACGCCGACGTGAAGAACGTCTTCCTCCACGTCATTTCGACGGACCGCAGCTGGGTCCGCGACTCCGGGCCGATCTTCGCCTACGACGAGGCCGGGCGGAAGGTGGCGCTCGACTGGCACTTCAACGCCTGGGCCAAGTACCCCGACTGGAAGGTGGACGACAAGCTCCCCGGCGTCGTCGCGAAGAAGTTGAAGCTGCCATCGGTTCAACCGACGTGGAACGGCACGCGGGTCGTCCTCGAAGGCGGCAGCATCGACGTGAACGGCGCGGGCCTGATGCTGACGACGGAAGAATGCCTGCTCAGCGAGGTGCAGCAGCGGAACCCGTCGCTCGACCGCGCCGGCTACGAGGCGGTGTTCGCCGAATTCCTCGGCGTGAAGAAGGTGCTGTGGCTGAACAAGGGCATCGTCGGCGACGACACGCACGGCCACGTCGATGACCTGGCCCGGTTCGCGGGCGCGAACACCGTCGTCACCGTCGTGGAGGAGAACGAGCGGGACGAGAACCACGCGATCCTTCGCGAGAACTTCGACCGGCTGACGGCGGCGACGGACCTCGCGGGGAAGAAGCTGACGGTCGTGCCGTTGCCGATGCCGTCGCCGGTGGTGTTCCGCGGCCAGCGAATCCCGGCGAGCTACGCGAACTTCTATATCGCGAACGGCGTGGTGATCGTGCCGACGTTCAACGACGTGCAGGACCGCGTGGCCCTCGGCACGCTGGCGGAACTGTTTCCGGACCGCGACGTGATCGGCATCCACTGCGTCGATCTCGTCTGGGGCCTCGGCACGCTGCACTGCATGACGCAGCAAGAGCCGGCGTGACCATCGCCCGTTCCGCGGTGACACGGACCAACTATATAGCCGCCGGCTTGCCGGCGGGGTTTGGGGCCTCGCAGAACCCCGCCGGCAAGCCGGCGGCTATATGAAAACGGGTTACCGAAGCCGTCAATCCACGAACGCGAACTCGTTCGCCATCAATAACGACTGCGCGAAATCCGCCCACCGGTCGCCCTTCGCCACGAACGCGGCGGCCAACTCTCGCTCCTCGGCGTCCGGGCCGCGGCCGTAGGCGTGCCGGAACATCGCGTCGATCCGCGCCGCCGGGTCCAGCTTCTGGAGCTGTTTCATCCCGGCGAAGCGCTTCGCGGCGTCGCGGATGAACGGGCCATTCAGTAGGAACAGCGCCTGCGGCGCGGTCGTCGTCGTCACCCGCTGCGAGACGCTGGCCGTCGGCGCGGGCACGTCGAACGTGCTCCACAGGCTCGGGAACTCCAGCCGGTTGACGTGTGCGTACACGGCCCGCTTCTTCCCCGTGCCGCCGAACAGCGGGACGGCCTTCGACTTCAGCAGCAGGTTGTCCGACACCGCCAGCATCGCGTCGTGCAGCGCCTCGTAGTCGAGCCGCCGCCGCGACATTCGGCCGAGCCAGCGGTTCTCCGGGTCGAGCGCCACGGCCTTCCGATTCTCCGGCAGCGACGTTTGCTGGTACGTCTCGGTCATCAGCATCAGCTTGTGCAGTCGCTTCACCCGCCAGCCGTTCGCCATGAAGTCGGCGGCCAGCCAGTCGAGTAGTTCGGGGTGCGTCGGCGGGTCGCCGCGGGTGCCGAAGTCACCGGGCGTGGCGACGATGCCGCGGCCGAAGTGGTGCGCCCAGACGCGGTTCACGAACACGCGGGCCGTCAGCGGGTTGGCCGGCGAGACGATCTCGCGGGCCAACTCCAGCCGCCCGCTGCCGGTCGTGAACGGCTTGCGGTTCGCGTTCGCCAGTCGGAGGAACTGCCGCGGCACGTACTCGCCGAGCCGGTTCGGGTTGCCGCGCTCGAAGACGCGCGGTTCAAATGGCCGCGGCGAATCGAGAAGCACCATCGCCCGCGGCGGCCCGGTGGCGACGTGCGTCTCCAGCGCCTTGAGCAGCTTCTGGTACTCGTCCTGCGTCGCCCGGTCCGGGAACAGCGAGAGGAACCCCCAGTCGAGCGCCATCGGCGCGTCCGCCGGGGACCGCGGGCCGTACAGCACGCCGCGCAACTCTTCCGCCGCCGGGTCGTCGGTCTTGCCCGCCTTCTCGACCTCGGCGAACAGCTTGCCGTACCGGTCGGCCACGTCCTTCATCGCCCTCGGCGGGACGGCGAACGCGGCCCGCACCCGCGGGTTCAGCTTCTTGTCAGCCAGTTTCTTGGTAACTGGCTCGAAGTCTTTCTCCTCGGCCGCCGCGAAGGCGAACCACGGCGTCCACACGCCGTCCGGCTTCTTCCGCACCTCGTCGAGGTACGTCCGCCAGCGCGTAATCATCGCCGGGTTGATGTCCCCCTTGTCCGCGATCAGCATGAAGTCGTCGGCCGGCGGCTGGTTGCGGGCAGTCCACACGGCCAGCAGGTACTCCCCGGCCCGCGTGCGTGCGCCGGCCACTAACTCCTTGTGCTTCGCCGTGACGAAATCGACGAGCGCCTTCTCCCGCTTCGTCAGCTCCGCGGCGAACGTCTTGTACGTTTCGTCCGTCGGCTCCTTCCCCCAGAGCGGCGGCACGCCCGGCTCCGTCGAGCCGCGGAACACGCCGTACAGCGAGTAATAGTCGGCCGCCGGGATCGGGTCGAACTTGTGGTCATGGCAGCGGGCGCAACTCACGGTGACGCCCATCAGGCCGCGGGTCACCACGTCGATCCGGTCGTCGATCACGTCGTGCGTGTTGTTCATGAAGTGCCCGCCGACGGTGAGGAACCCGAGGGCCGCCAGCCGCTTCGGGTCGTCGAGTTTCAACTGGTCGGCGGCGAGCTGCTCCAACACGAATCGGTCGAAGGGCAGGTCCCGGTTGAACGCGTCGATGACGTAATCGCGGTACGTCCAGGCCCACGGGTACTCCTGCTGCTCGAAGAAGACGTACCCCTTGTTGTCCGCGTACCGGGCCACGTCCAGCCAGTGCCGGCCCCACCGCTCGCCGTACTCCGGCCGCGCGAGCAGGGCGTCGATCAGCCTCTCGTACGCGTCCGCCGACGGGTCCGCGACGAACGCCGCGACCTCGGCCGGCGTCGGCGGCAGCCCGAGTAGGTCGAACGACAGCCGCCGCACGAGCGTCCGCCGGTCCGCCCGCGGCGATGGTGACAGCCCGTTGTCAGCGAACTTCTGCTTGATGAAGTGGTCGATCGGACTTTCAGATTTCGTGCTTCGGAGTTCGTGCTTTTTCAGCGGCTGGAACGCCCAGTGCGTCTTGAGCGCGTCCGGCTTCGCGAGCGTCGCCCCCTTCGGCCACGGCAGCCCGAGTTCGACCCACTTCTCCAGCGCCGCGATCTCGGCGTCCGGCAGCATGTTGTTCTCCGGCATCTTCAACCCGCCGGCGTGCCGCACGGCGAGGATCAGCCGGCTGCTGTTCGGCTTGCCGCTCTCGACGACGGCCCCGCCGTCGCCGCCGAGCAGCACCGCCGCGCGGGAGTCGAGCCGCAGCCCGCCCTTCGCCTTCTCGCCGTGGCACGCCAGGCAGCGGTTCGCCAGCACCGGTCGGACGTGCTTCTCGAAGAACTCGTCGTTCTTCGCGTCGTCGGCCCGCGCCGCAGTTCCGACCAGGCCGATCACTATTCCGAGGACGAGTCGCATCGCAGTCTCCGTTGCCGGTCGGGTGGGGATAGTTTCGCAGAATCCGGGTCGCCCTTCACCTACAATCCCGGCCCGTGCGCGGCGTGGAACCGTTGCATCAGCACCCGCCGCGTCTCGGCCCGCACCTCCGGGTCGGTCGGCTCCCGGCCCTCGTACCGGAGGTTCTCGCGGCACTCGGCCAGCCGCTTCGCGTACTCGTCCGGGAACAGCCGCTGGAACTGCTCGAACAGCTCGTCGGCGGGCAGGTCGTGTTCGTCCCATTCTTCGGTGTCGTCGAACTCCCCGACGGCGAGGGCGGCCGCGAGCGTCTGTTCGCACGCCTTGACCTGTTGCCGCGGGGTAGGAAGGGGCGGCAGCGTGTGACCGCTGGCGGCGGGGCCGGCGTGCCGGCGAGGTCGCGGCCGTGGCGGAGGCGGGTCTTCTCCGGGTCGAAGATGGCCCGCACCGCCCGCTCGGCGACGGCCGGGTCCGGGTGGGCCAGTTGTCGTTGATAGTACAGCGCCGCGGCGAACAGGGCGTCGGCCCACGCGGCCTGCCGTTCGTCCGGCGTGGCCGGGGTTAAATTAATCGGATGACTTTCGCCACAGGCCACTAGCCGGCACCGTCCCACGGGTCGCTTCCCGTTGGCCACCGCTAGGCGGTTCCTCACCGGACTTTCTTCTTCCCTACGCCGAACCGACACCGGCTATCATTTCACTAGTCATTTCCACCCCGACCCTTCGCCCGGCAGGACACCCATGAGCGACGCCGTTCCCCCGACCTCGCCCGCCAACCCGCCGGCCCGCGGCACGTCGCCGGGCCGCGTCCTCGCCATCGCCGCCGCGCTGGTCGCGATCGCCGGGGCCGTGTACGCGGTCGTCTACTACCAGAACCAGAACATCCCGCCGGTCGATACCGTCAAGGCCCTCAAGGACTACCTCGCGTCGGCCGACCAGTTCGCGAAGCTGGACGCCGCCTACGCCGACGCGGACGGCGACCTCGTGGCCGACCCGCCGGCGGACGCGGCGAAGTTCGTCAACCCGCCGGAGTTGGCGTTCACCGTCGTCGTGTTCGACGACCCGGACCAGGCCGAGAAGACGTGGAAGCCGTTCCTCGACCACCTCGCGGCGACGACCGGCAAGAAGGTGAGCTACCTGAAGCGGGTCCCCGGCGCGCCGCCGGCCCCGGCCGAGAAGCCGGACGAGGAGCCGGTCGGCGACCCCGGCGCGCTGCGGACGCTCGACCAGCAGTGGGCGGCCGTGAAGGACGGAAAGCTGCACGTCACGGCGTTCAGCACCGGGGCCGTGGCGCGGGCGGTCAACGCGGCCGGGTTCGTCCCGCTGTTCGCCCCGGCGGACGCGGCCGGGACCTTCGCCTACGAGATGGAAGTCGTCGTCCCGGCCGGCAGCCCGGTTCAAAAGGTCGCGGACCTGAAGGGGAAGACGGTCGCGTTCACCGGGATGTCGTCGAACTCCGGGGCGAAGGCCCCGCTGGTGACGCTCAAGCAGGAGTTCGACCTGCTGCCGGACCGGGACTACGCGTTCGTACTGACCGGCGACCACAAGCGGTCGATCCTGGACGTGGCGGCCGGCAAGCACGCGGCGGCGTGCGTGGCGAACGACATCCTCGGCCAGATGGTCGCGGCCGGGGAGGTGAAGGACGGGGCGGTCCGGTCGATCTACAAGTCGAAGCCGTTCCCGCCGCTGTGCTTCGGCGTGCCGCACCAGCTGGACCCGGGGCTGAAGGCGGCGGTGCGGAAGGCGTTCGAGACGTTCTCGTTCGCCGGGAACAGCGTCGGCGAGCGGTTCGGGCCGCAGAAGCGGGTGAAGTTCGCGGCGGTGGACTACAAGAAGGACTTCGAGTACGTCCGCGAGGTGGACGCGAAACTGGCGAAGTTCTTGGAGAAGTAATCCGCCGCCCGATTCGTCTAACTCGCGGCCCCTGTTCCTCTCGGCCCACGTCCTGACCCCGAAGGGGTTACACAGGTCAGCCCAGGGCGTTGCCCTGGGCTGACCTGTGTAACCCCTTCGGGGTAAAGAGTCGATTGGGGCGTGCCGCGCTCTCGCCCGTTACTTCACAACCCGGCCACCCCGCCCGACCGCGCGTGGTGGTTACTTCCCCTCTTCCCGGTACTCGACCGGCTGCACCGGGTTCGCCGCGGCGGCCGCGGCGGCGGCCGCCATCGCCTCCTGGGCGGCGACGAACGCCGGGTCGGCCTTCGCGGCTAGGTCCAGCTGCTGCCGCGCCAGGTCGGGCTTCTCCATGTCCGTCAGCAGCTTCGCCATCGTGAACCGGGCCTCGGCCTCCGGCATCACGGCCGCCATCGTGTTGAACCCCTCCTCGAAGTTCCCCGTCCGGGCGACCAACATGCCGAGCGTCCGCTGGTAGCGGCGGTTCTCCGGGTCGCCGGCGATCGCCTTCTGGCACGCGGCCACGCCGCCGGCCCAGTCCTCGAACCGGGCGTGCGTCAGGGCCAGCTCGTAGGCCGCCTTGTGGTCCTGCGGGTGGTGCTTGAGGAGCGTCTGCAACGTGGCCACCGCCCGCTCCCGGTCGCCGAGCCGGGTGTACAACCGGGCCAGCCCCTGGAGGGCGTCGTGGTTCTTCGGGTCGGCCTCCAGCGCCTTCTGGAACTTCATCCGGGCCTCGTCCGCCATCCGGTCGAGGTTCGGGTTCGGCTTGCCTTCCTCCTGGAAGTCGAACGCCGCCCCGACCTGGGCGTTCGCCAGCGCCGCGACCGTCTCCGGCTTCAGCGGCCCCTTCCGGGCGGGGGCCTCCGCGACGGCTTCCGGCGGCTGGAACTTCGGGGGCGTGCCGGACTTCGGCGCGAACATGCGGGTGAGGGCGTTGCCGGACTTCGGCGCGGCGGCGACGGCCGCGGCGGCCGGGGTCGGTTGGCCGGACGTGAGCGACGGCTTGGAGCCGAACCCCTTGCACCCGGCGGTCGCCAACAGGGACGCGACCGCCACCGTCTTCCAACGTCGGCCTTCCATGGCTCTACTCCGGGTGGCCCCCGGTGCGGACTTGAGGGAATCCTTACTGGAATTCCGCGATGAAGCTGTTCGCCGCTTCGACGATCAGGTCGCGCGTCAAGTGCACGGGTTGCCGTCTGTATCGGCAGATGGACTGGACGGTTTCCAGCAAATCGCGACAATCGCTCGCCCGCGGGGCGCGGCCCTTGTTGTAGTACCGCTCGTACAGGTACTCGATCGCCGGCTGGTCGTAGTTCATCCCCAGCTTCTTGCACACGGCCGCGAAGATCTTCTGGTACACGTCCTGGGTCGGGGCGTTGATCCCGACCTTGTGCCGGATCCGCCGCAGGAACGCGTCGTCCACCAGCTGCTTCGGGTCCAGGTTCGTGCTGAAGATGATGAGCTGCTCGAACGGGACCTGGATCTTCTTCCCGCTGGCCAGCGTGAGGAAGTCGTGCCGGTCTTCGAGCGGCAGGATCCACCGGTTCAGCAGCTCCTTCGGGCTGCACAGCTGCCGGCCGAAGTCGTCGATGAGGAACACGCCGCCGTTCGCCTTGAAGTGGATCGGGGCCTGGTAGAAGTTCGACTCCTTGTTGTACCGGAGGTCGAGCATCTCGAGGTTCAGTTCGCCGCCGGTCACGATGACCGGCCGGCGGATGCGGACCCACCGCTGGTCGGACGCGCCGGTGTTGAGCAGCCGGCGGACGGTGGCGTCCGACTCGTCGCCGAACTCCAGCGGCGTGTCATCGACCATGTGCAAGGACGGGTCGTACACGGTGACGATGTTGTTGTCCGCGACGAACGCGTACGGGACGTAGATCGACCCGCCGGCGGTGTTCATGAACTCGCCGATGCTCCGGGCCATGGCCGTCTTCCCGTTGCCCGGCGGGCCGTAGATGAACACCGACCGGCCGCTGATGATCGCCGGGCCGATGGCGTTGAACATGTCCTCCTTCAGCACGAGGTGGCTGAAGGGTGCCCGCAGGGACTCCGGGTAGCACTGGAGGCCGGTGACCGCCTGCCGG
Source organism: Limnoglobus sp. (assembly GCF_059499385.1). Lineage (NCBI taxonomy): Bacteria > Pseudomonadati > Planctomycetota > Planctomycetia > Gemmatales > Gemmataceae > Limnoglobus > Limnoglobus sp. The sequence goes on from NZ_JCABYM010000120.1 coordinate 11,122, forward strand.
TAGCACTGCTCGACGTAGTCCTCGATCGGGACCGGGGCCGGGCCGACGTAGGCGCACTGCTTCATCGCCTCGTGCGCCCGGCCGCGGCCGAAGTCCGTCAGGCTGAACTTGTAGCTCACGTCCCCGACGAGGTCGCCGCCGTCGATCTGGATGATCTTCTCGTCCTTCAGCCACCGGAGCGTGTCCCGGATGATCTTGAACGGCAGGCAGAGGAACTGCGCGAGGTCGCGGCCGACCATCGGCCCCTTCGCGTAGATCGTCCGCTGGATCATGTCGCCGAGGAACGACATGGTCAGCCCGCACTCCTTGATGGTGTCCGGCGCGGTCGGGACTTCGGGCGTCGGGTTGGTCGATTCCCAATCCACGACGGGCGGGCGGAGGGTGGTGGCCATGGGTCCAATCTCAAGGTGAAGGGTCGAGGGTGAATGCCGCCGGCGTTACTTCCGCCACTTCCCGCGGGTGATGATGAACAGGCCGAGCGCCCCGGTGCCGAGGACGATCATCGTGACGGCGCTCTTGCTCTTGAACGCGCCGCCCCAGTAGTCCTTGAACCCGTCCCAGTACTTGCGGACGGCCGACTTGGCGGCGAACAGCGGCTCGCCGGCGGCCGCCGGGGGCGCGGTGAACAGCACGAGGCCGACGGCCAGGGCCAGCAACAACAGGGTGCGTTTCATGGTGTAGTCTCGCGTCCGTCGTGGGAAACAACGCCGCCAGGCCGGGCGTCTTCCCGCGGGGGGAGGACGACCGGCCTGGCGGTTGGGCGTCGGGCGAAACGGGCCGGGTTACCGGTAGCCGCTCCCGCCGCCGCCGCTCGTGCCACCGCCGCCGCCGGAGCTGCCGGACCCGGAACCGCCGGACCCGCTGCTCGTCTGGCCGCCGCCGCCGCTCGGGCTGCCGCCGCCGCCGCCGCCCTGCCCGCTCAGGCTGCTGCCGTACTGGGCCGACAGGCCGCGGACGGCGTTGCCCAGGTACTGGGCCGGGAAGCTCGGGTCGGCCGGGTCGTGGACCTGGACCTCGAACGTGATCGGCGACCCGGCCGTTTGGGCCGCCAGGTACTTGTGGATCGCCGCCGCCCGCCGCTGGTCGAGGTCGCGGCGGGTGTCCGCGAACTTCTCCGGGGCGTTCGCGTCGAACCCGACGTCGCGGGCCGTCTGCAGGTACACCCGGCCGTCCTGCGAGCCGCGCTTCCGGACCAGGTAGTCCAGCCGCTCCGTGCCGGACGCGGACAGCTTGTCCGTGGCCGGCTCGAAGTGGTAGTTCCACACCGTCTGGTCCAGGTACGCCCCGTTCTGGGCCTGGACCTGGAACGGCGCGAGCGTTTCGAGCCGCGCCGTGTGGTTGTACCGTTCCGGCCAGGACGGGTCGACGGCGTTGCGGTACCGCTCGCCGATCGGGGTCCGGTTGCCGGCCCCCGCGCACCCGACCGTGGCCAGCCCGCCGGCGGCGACGGCCGCGGCGAACATGATCCGATGGATCGCTTTCATCGCCTTCCTCCTTGAACAACCGTCGGGCGTCCTGCCCGGAGATTGCGGTTCACGAAAATCCGACCCGCCCACCTTACCCGTTCGGGTTCCCCATCCCCTTCATGATGAGGTTGCGGTAGATCTGGATGGCCGCCGGGCCGACCAGCACCACGAACACCGCCGGGAAGATGAACAGCACGAGCGGGAAGATGAGCTTCACCGCCGTCTTCGCTGCCTTCTCTTCGGCAATTTGCCGCCGCTTTGTTCGCATCGAATCCGACTGCACCCGCAGCGCCTGGGCGATACTCGACCCGAACCGGTCGGCCTGGATCAGGATGGCGGCCAGCGCCCGCACGTCGTCCACGCCCGTCCGGACGCCGAGGTCGTGCAGCACCTCCCGCCGCGGCCGGCCCATCTGCAGCTGCAGGTTCGCCAGCGCGAATTCCTCCGTAATCACCTTCGCGTGGCCCTTCATCTCGTCCGTCACCTTCCGCATCGCGGCGTCCAGCCCGAGGCCGGACTCGACGCACACGACGAGCAAGTCGAGGGCGTCCGGCAGGGTGACGAAGATTTCCTTCTGCCGGGTGCTCTTCAGGAACGCCAGCACGATCTGCGGCAGGTAGAACCCGACGCCGGTGATCGCGATGACGTACTGCAGGGCCTTCAGCCCGAAGCCCATCGTCATGAAGAAGAACAGGGCCGACGGCACGAAGAACAGCAGCAGGCACGCGACCCGCAGGCCCTGGTAGATCGCCGGGGCGCTCTCGTGCCGGAACCCGGCGTTCGCCATCGTCACCTTGAGCGAATTCTTCTCGAGGTCGGACTGCGGCTCCATCGCCGCCCCGAACTTCGAGAGCTGGTCCTTCAACCCCTTAAATCGGTTCTTCGACTCCTTGTCGTTCATCTCAAGTTCGGCGAGCGACTTCGGCCGGCCGATCCGCTCCAGCCGCTCTTCCGCCTGGCTGTTCCGCTGCGAGATGAGGGACAACAGCCAGAACGTGCCGACCATGATGGCGATGAACACCATGACGGGCGACGCCTCACTCGCCGTTACGAAGGCCAACAGTTCCACGGGAGTCACTCCACGTTGTCGGGTCTAGCGGGTATCGGGTCTCGGGTCTCGCAGAGGTCAACGGGTTCGATCTGCGAAACCCGATCCCCGAAACCCGACAAACCCGGCGTTAAACTTTGATGTCCACGATCTTCTTGATGACGAACGCCCCGATCAGCATCGCGACGAGCGCGCCGATCGACATCTTGATCCCGATCGGGTCCGTCCAGAGCAGCTTCTCGTACTCCGGCTTCATGACCATCATCAGGAAGAACAGGCCGATCGGGAGGGCGATCAGCACCACCCCGGACAGCCGGCCTTCCGCGGACAGGGCCTTGACCTGCCCGAGGATCTTGTACCGCTCCCGGATGACGTACCCGATCCGGTCGAGGATTTCCGCCAAGTCGCCACCGGTCTGCCGCTGGATCGCGACGCTCGTGATGAAGAACTTCAGGTCGAGGTTCGGGACCCGGTCGGTCATGTTCTTCAGCGCCTCTTCCAGCTGGATGCCGAGGTTCTGCTCCTCGTACACCCGGCCGAACTCCTTGGCGATCGGGGCCTGCATTTCCTCCGCGACCACGTGCATCCCGGCGGCCAGCGAGTGCCCGGCCCGCAGCGCCCGGGCGACCAGTTCCAGGGCGTCCGGCAGCTGGCTGGCGAACTTGTCCAGCCGCTTCTTCCGCTTCCACGCCAGCCACAGGAACGGGATCGGGAACGCCAGCAGGAACATCACCGGGGCGACGTAGGCGTTCACCATCCAGATGCCCATGACGAACGCCACGAACCCGACCCCCATGCCGATCCCGAACAGGGCGCTCGGCTTGATGTTCGCGTCCGCCTGCTCGACCATCCGGGTGACGTTGAAGAACTCCGGCGTCAGCTTGTCGAGGACCGACTTCCGGTCCACGGTCAACAGCGCCTGCTTCAGCATCAAGTCGGCGGACGACTCCTTCCCGTTCCGGCGGCCGACGAGCATGTCGAGCCGCTCGGTCGCCCGGCCCTCGTCCTTGCCCGCGAACGCCATCATCAGGGCCATCACGGCCCCGATCACCAGCGCGCCAATGACTACCGACAATACCAGCGGACTCATGGGATGTACCTTCGAGAGCGTTGCCTACGCCCGTCGGCTCGGGGGTAACCCCGTTGCCCATCCCTGGGCGAGCGGGCCAATCGGTCGCCGCTCGTCTGTCCCGCGGCCGGTCCGTGGCCGCGGCGTGTGTTCGCACTCAGTCCCGTAGCAAGACCCGCTCGGCGAACATGTTCGCCGGTAGCTTCACGCCCTTCTGCTCCAGCCGCGGCACGAACGTCGGCCGCACCCCGGTCGCCTCGAACTGGCCGAACGCCCGGCCGTTCTGGTCGATCCCGAGCTGCCGGTAGCGGAAGATCTCCTGCATGATGATCACGTCCTGCTCCATGTTGTTCACTTCCGTGATGCTCGTGATCTTCCGCGGCCCGCCCTGCAGCCGGTTCGCCTGGATGATGAGGTCCACGGCGGCGGAAATCTGCTGCCGCATGGCCTTGATCGGCAGCTCGATGCCGCCCATCATGATCATCGTCTCGAGCCGGCTCAGCCCCTCCCGCGGGGTGTTCGCGTGGAGCGTCGTCATCGACCCGCTGTGGCCGGTGTTCATGGCCTGGAGCATGTCGAGCGTCTCGCCGCCCCGGCACTCCCCGATGATGATCCGCTCGGGCCGCATCCGCAGGGCGTTCTTCACGCAGTCGCGGGTGGTGACGGCCCCCTTCCCTTCGATGTTCGGCGGCCGCGTCTCCAGCCGGACCACGTGGTCCTGTTGCAGTTGCAGCTCGGCCGCGTCCTCGATCGTAATCACCCGCTCGTCCGACGGGATGAAGCTCGACAGCGTGTTGAGCAGCGTCGTCTTGCCGCACCCCGTCCCGCCGCTGATGACCACGTTCAGGCGGGCCTTGATGCACGCCTCCAGGAGCATCGCGATTTCCGGCGTGAACGCCTTGTAGTTCAGCAAGTCCTCGAGCTTCAGCGGGTTCGACCCGAACCGCCGGATGCTGAGGCTCGCCCCGTCCAGCGAGATCGGCGCGATGACCGCGTTCACCCGCGACCCGTCCGGCAGGCGGGCGTCCACCATCGGGTTCGTCTCATCGACCCGCCGGCCGATCTTCGACACGATCCGGTCGATGATCTGCATCAGGTGGTCGTTGTCCCGGAAGAACACGTCCGTCTTTTCCAGCTTCCCCCGCCGCTCGACGTACACCTTCTTCGGGCCGTTCACCAGGATGTCGCTGATCGTCGGGTCCTTGAGCAGGATTTCGAGCGGCCCGAACCCGAGCGTCTCGTCGAGCACCTCCTCGATGAGCTTCTCCCGCTCGATCCGGTTGAGGAGCGGGTTCTCGGTGTCGCACAGGTGCTCGATGACCTTGCGGATGTCCTTCCGCATGGCGTCGCTGGACAGGTCCTTGATGCGGGTGAAGTCGAGCCGCTCGACCAGCTTCGAGTGGATCTGCCGCTTCAACTCCTCCAGGTTCTTGCCGCCGCTGCTGCCGTTCGTGCCGCCGAAGCTCGGGCTGGACAGCCGGCTCAGCCCGGCCAGGCCGCTGTTGCTCTGCCCGCTCAGGCTGTTGAGTTTCGAGATCCCTTGCTGCAGCCGTGACATCGGAGTTCCTCAGGGTGTGCGATCCAAAGCGGGCGACAATTCGGCGGTTACTTCTTCCCGAACGAGAACCAGCCCTTCTTGCTGTCCGTCGCCCCGCTGGCGGTCGCGGCGGACGCCGTCCGGCCGCACAGCGCCTGCGCGAGGCCCTGGATGTTCTGCTGGACCTTGCTCTTCGGGTTGTGCTTCACGAGCGGCTGCCCGGACACGCGGGCGGCGATGACCGACTTCGCGTCGTTCGGGATTTGCCAGAAGATCGGCCGGCCGATCACTTCCTCGGCCTTCTTCAGGCTGATGCCTTCTTCCACGGCTTCCGCGCCGACGCGGTTGACGAGGACCCGGACCCGCTCGCCGAGCTGCTCCTCGGTGTTCGTCAGCAGGTGGTTCAGCCGGACGACGTTCCGCAGGCTGCCGAGTTCCAGCTGGGCGACGAGCAGGATCTGGTCGGCCATGCGGAGGGCCATGAGGTCGGTCGGCAGGAACGACTTGCTCAGGTCGAGGACCAGGTGCGTGTAGCTGATCTTCAGCAGGTTCACGATCCGCTCCACGTGCGTCTCGTGGATGACGCTCATGTCCTGGATTTCGAGCGGGTGGCGGAGGATGGACAGCCCCGTGGCCTCGTGCTTGACGAGCGCCCGCTTGAGGAAGTTCATGTCCAGCCGCTGGATGTTCCGGGCGAGGTCGGCGATGGAGATGTTCTCCATCCCCTGGACCTCGACGGCGATGTCGGCGTCGCCCAGCGCCAGGTCGAGGTCGAGCAGGGCGACGACGTTGTTCGGGTCGCTGGCGAGGGTGGAGGCGAGGTTGACGGCGAGCGTCGTCGTGCCGACGCCGCCGCGGGAGCCGAGGACGGCGATGACGCTGGACGGGACCTGCTGCCGGGGCATCAGGTTCGACCCGCTGGAGCTGGCCGCCATCGTGTCCTGCGTGCCGTTCAGGTCGCCGAGCGCCCGCCGGAGGGCGGACAGCAGGTCCTCGAGTTCGACCGGCTCCGTCAGGAAGTACTTGGCCCCCTTCTGGAGGGACAGGAGCAGGGCCTGGTGGTCCTTGCTGATCGTCAGGATGGCGAGCTTGGGGTGTTCGACGGACAGCTGGCCGATCATCTGCAGGGCGCGCTGCTTGTCGGCGTCGAGCGACACGATGGCCAGGTCGGGCATCGACTGGGCGATCACGTCGAAGAAGTACTCGTACCGGGCGCACTCGGCCTCGAGCCACACGAAGTCCACCCCGAGCAGCAGCGTGCGGAGGGACTCGCGGGACGACTCGGTCGGGTCTACGATGGCAACTCGTTGCATGACGGCAATACCGCAGTTAACAGGGGTCCGGGCGGCGGCCCCGGCCCGGTTCGGGGCGCGGGGGCCGGCCCCCGGACCGCGTCCGGGGGCCGCCCGTCTGGGGCGTCGTTACTTCTTCGGCAGCTCCTCGATCGGCGGGAGCGGGGTCGGCGATTCCGGGACGATCGGCGGGACCTCGACCGTCGGCGTCTCGGCCTGGCCGGCCACGTTCACCACGGCCGGGGCCTCGGGGGCCAGCGTCACCCCGCCGGTCGGCCGGGGGGCGGGCATCTGCGGGAGGGCCGTCGGCACGCCGGTGCTGCACGTCCCGGTCAGGGTGTTACACGCCCCGCCGCCCGCGCCCGCCCCGCCGTTGCACACGAACCCCTTGGCCGGGAAGATGCCGTACGTCGGGTCGCACTTGTACGCCGCGTTGTAGCACCGCCCGTTCCAGACCTGCCGTTGGCCCCGCGGGGCTTCGATCAGGCCCTCCAAGAATAGTTCATAATCGTCCGGCGAGCGGGTTTCCCGGCCGGGCAGCCGGCGGGGAATCTGCGTGCAGTCCAGGGCGTCCACCAGCCGCGGGGTCACGAGCACGACCAGCTCCTGCTCCCGCTCGTCGTGGCTGATCCGGCTGAACGCCGGCCCGACGAACGGGAGGTCGCCGATGAACGGGACCTTGTTGTTCGTCGCCTGCACCGTCGTCTCCAGCAGCCCGCCGATGGCGAACGTCTGGCCCGACTCCAGCACCACGCTGGCGCGGGTCGATTGCTCGGTGAAGCCGGGGGAGAACCCGGCGGCCGTCTGAATCCCGAGGCCGTCGTTCCGCGCCCGGATGGACGGGGCCACGTCCAGGTAAATCTTCCCGTCGCCGTACACGATCGGGAGGACCTCCAGCACCGTGCCCACCTGCTCGAGCTGGACGCTGATGCTGCCGAGGCCGCCGCCGGTGGCGCTGAGCACCGCCTGCTGGCCGCCGGACCGGATGACGGCCGGCCGGCCGGACTGCGTCGTCACCTTCGGCTCGGACAGGATCTTCGTCAGCCCTTCCGCCCGCAGCGCCCGGAGGGCGACGAACAGTTGGGCGGAGGCGACCCCGAACCGGAGGTTGGAGTCCGGGGACAGGGTGGCGTCCATGATCCCGGTGAACCCGACCGTCTGGCTCTGGACCAGGTTGCTGATCGTGCTGCCGAACGACGCGCTGTTCCCGTTGATGAAGAAGTCCGCCCCGCGGGTCCGCAGCTCGGTCCGGTTGACCTGGGCCACGACGACTTCGATCATCACGTGCTGCGGGCCGCCGACGTTGATGGCGTTAATCACCTGCCCGCCGCCGGCCCCGCCGGCCGCGCCGGCCGCGTTCGCCGCGATCCGGGCGACGATGTCGGCGTCCGACGGCTTGTTCACGTAGCCCGTCAGGATGATCCCGTTGCCGACGCCCGGCAGGACCTCGACGCTGGCCGTCGGGACGGCCCGCTGGATCACCTTCTTGAGCAGCTCGTAGTCCGGCTGGACGACGACCTCGTACTCGATCTTCGCGCCGGTGTTCAGGGTGAACGTGATCCGCGTCACGCCGGCGTTCACGCCGATCAGCTGGACCGCGTTCGGGTTGTCCGGGTCCGGCCGCGTCTGCAACACCTGGTCGTTGGTCACGGCCGTGTTCGAGACGTTCGCGCCGGCCGGGAGCTTCGGCGTGAACACCACCAGGCCGCCGAGCGGCACGAGCAGTTCGCCGGTCTTGCCGATCCGGACCTGGGCCGGTTTGCCGGTGGCCGCCGCGTCCTTGGGGACCGGGGCCTTCGCCTGGCCGACGGCCGGGGTCCCCGACGTCAGGTGGAACCCGGCTACCACCGCCAGTCCGCCGAGCATCAGCCGGCGGGTGAGTTTGAACGGGTGCATCCTTTCACCTCTCCTCGCTAGGGTCAGCGGGTAAACCCGCCCGATCGCCTTCAGTCGGTCAGGCTTGCGCCGGGCCGGACTCTCCCGGCCTGGTGGCGCGGGCAACGCTCCGGCCGTCGTGGCCGGGGCCGTCTCAGGCCGGCGGGCCGCGTCTCCGTGCGGCCCGCCGTTGGTCGTCGTCAGCTCACCCGCTTGCCGCCGGGGGCGGGGGCGGGGGCCTCGTCCTTCTTGTCTTCCTCCGGCGCGGTCGGGGCCACGCCGCCGTTGGTCGGGGTGACCGAGCCGTCCGGTTGCACTTCGCCGGTCAGCTTCCAGGTCTTGTCCGCCTGCTGCTCGTACCGGAACGTCTTCGTCCCGCTCGGCCCGGTGATCGTCTTGTCCACCGTCACCGCCTTCGCCTTGGCCGCCTTCGGCTCCGGCTTGACCTCGGGCTTGACCGGGTCCGGGGTGGTCGGCGTCTCCTTCGCCGTGGCCGCGTCGTCCGTCGGCTTGCCCTTCGGCGTGTCCGGGGCCTTGTTCGTCACGTTCGCCCGCGACACGAACTGGTTCGCCCCGACTTCCTTCTTCAAGTAGTGGCCGATGTGGGCCTTCAACTCGAGGACGGCGTTGTCCGGGGCGACGACCTCGTCCTTCATCCGGAACTTGGTGTTAATCACCTCGTCCGTCAGTTCCGTGCCCGCCGGCAGGTCCACGACGGCGACCGGGACCTTAACGTAGGTCACCATCGGGGTCGTGCCTTGCGGCTGCTGCTTGTTCGGGTCCTCGGCCGTACCGTTGACCGCCTCGTTGATCCAGGCGATCACCTCGTTCACGTCCCAGTCTTCCATCTTGTTCGCGTCTTGCTCCGGCTTGCCGATGACGACGAAGCTGAGCGTCACCCCGGCCGTCTCGCACATCCGGATGAGCGTCGTCTCGTCGTTGTTCACGGCGAGCGTGACGTTCTGCACCTGCGTCCGCCCGGCCGGGGCCCCCGGCGTCGGGATGTACTCGCTGTCCACGGCCATGACGTGCATGTTCGGGATCAGCACCCGGCCCTTGACCTGCTGCGTGTTCCGGTTCTGCACCGTGCCGATCAGGTTGACCCGGCTCGTCGGCTTGACGAACGGGGTGACCTGGGCGAGCGGCAGCTTGACCGACATCAGCCCGGCCTTGCCGGTCGGCGGGAGCAGCTGGTCGTGCTTGCTCACGTCCGTCTTCTGCAGGAAGACGTTGGCCGCCACCGGCCGGGTGAGCGAGTAGTCGAGCAGCTCCTCCTCCGTCTCGATCGCGTTGTCCGGCACGTCGGCCGCGTTCATCCGCTTCCACTTCACCAGGTCCTTGAGGGCCTCCTTGGTGAACTTGGTCGGCGGGTTCAGGTCCTTGATGGCGATCAGGACTTCCTTCTGCGGGATCGCCTCTTGCTTCGGCCCGGCGTTCATCCGGGAGGTCAGGAACGCGGCCCCGAGCCCGCACCCGACGGCGACGACCATCAGGATCAAATTCTTTTGTTTCACAGTGTCCCCCTCGTGTCGGTTCGGTCGCGGGCCGCGGCGGCGGCGCGGAACCTCGTTCCGGATCGCGACGCACGAGGGGTTAACGTCGCGAGGTCGGCCCGGAGGCCGGCGTGTTGTTCCAACCCGATCATTCGACCCATCATTCCTGACCGGTCGAAGTTGCCGCCCCGTGGCGACTTGTATCGTTGGTGCCTGCGTCGCGACCCCTCGGCTCGACCCAAGTTCAGGCGGTGAACCCTAGAACGAACTTGAGGGGACGCAAGTGGGGAGCGGTCTGAATCGTTTTTTCGCGCCTTAGCTAGTTTCCCAGTCGTAGCAGAGCGTTTCCCACGCCCTTTTCATTCGACCGGGTTGAGCCGGATGCTTCACTTTTTCTGGCCGTATCGAGAGCGCCGGGTTTGGCTAAGTTTTCCGAGTTGCCGGCGGCAAGGCCGCGGGGATGAGGCGGGGACGGCGGGACGAGGATTTGTGGGAGATGGGTTGAAGTCGGGGGTTGCCAGTCTTGTAGGGCGGGTCAAGGCTTTGCGCCGACCCGCCGGGGGGTGGCTGGCACCGACGGCGGGTCGGCGCAAAGCCTTGACCCGCCCTACGGAAAACAACCGCGGCGGGCCGTTCGGCCCGCCGCGATCACGTCTTCCGCGCCTTGCCTTACACGGACAGGAACAGCCGGTACCACAGATAGCCGAGGAATCCGACGCACAGCGGCACGCCGTACGGCAGCCGGGTCCAGTCCTTGCGGCGGGAGTTCGCCCGCTCGGCCGCCTTCTTCGGGCCGTGCGTCACCATGATCTGCAGGTCGGTGACGATCTCGCGGGCGTTCTGCATGTTCTTGTGGAACTGCCGGCGGAGGGCCATGATGACCAGCCCGAACACGCCGCCGACGAGCACGCCGAGGGCGAACGACCACCAGATGACGGCGAGGGCGGAGATCGTCGTGCCGGTCAGCTGGGTGTACGCGCCGCCGAAGAACGCCCCGATCCAGGACCCGAACGCCATGGTCATCTTCACGTCCCCCTCGCCCATGCCGCCGATGAACAGGGCCGGGAACAGGACGGCGAACCCGACGAGCGTGCCGAGCAGCGCCTGGCCGATGCCGCCGTTGCCGGCGAAATCCACGCCGAACGTGTGCAACAGGCCCAGGTACCAGCCGGAGACGACCAGCGACAGCGTTAGCCAGTTCGGGACCTTGAACGCATACCCGTCGATCCAGGCGGCCCACACCATGCCGATGCAGATGACGACCAGCGCGCCGAGGTTGGCGGCCTTCGGCAGGGTGGCCGTCTCCGGCACGACCGCGGCCCACGCGAGGTGCGCCAGGTACGCGGCGACGACCCACGCCACAGCCGTCAGCGGCACGCGGGCGAGGGTCATGGCCAACTCGCGGTCGAACGCGATTTCTTCCGCCGGCTTCGGCGGGTCGGCGACCGGGGTGGCGGCGGGGGCGGTGGCGATCTCATTCGCCATGACGGAGTTCCTCGGGGAAGAATGGGAGGGGCGGTTGGTTCGGTCCTGCAACCTAGAACAAAAAAAGAACCGGGGCGAAGAATCGCCCCGGTTCTTGTTAACCCGTCGTAACAGCTTAGCTCGCGCCGTTGCCGGCCGCGATTTGGCCGTCCACGTAGCTGAACGTCTGGGAGGCCGTGCTGCCGAGCGCGGTGATGGCCGCGATGCAGACGACGATGATGAGGGCCAACATGACGGCGTACTCGACCGCCGTCGGGCCGTCTTCCTTCTTGAGGAACGAAACGAGAGCCTTCTTGATGCTGTTCATCGGAGAACCCTTTCCAAAGAAAGAAACTTGGGAAAAAATGTCGGGCGGTTTTTGGCACCACTGCTGGCCGTCACAGGACTGGCCTACAGTTTGGGTCTGGCCCGGTGCCACGACCAAGCACGTCACTTACGACGCCCCGTTCACGGCGGCGGCGGTGTTCAATTCGGTGTTCGCGAAAACACCGGAGGCACTGGACCCCAAGGCGGTGATGGCGGCGATGCAGACCACGATAATCAGGGCCAGCATCACGGCGTATTCCACTGCCGTAGGACCGTCCTCCTTCTTCAAGAACACGGTGACGTGCCGAGCGACTTTCGTCCACATGGGCACACCTCGGTAATTGTGTCGGGATGCGACCGGCGGTGGTTGCGCCCACGTAGGACGGCGACCCACCCTCGTTCTCATCCGCTCACGCCGGAACCATAGGTCGGACGGTAGGGCTGTCAAACTCGCCGCGACCGATTCGCGGGGAAAAATGGGAAGAACCGTTGGGAAACTACGCGGCGGACGCGGCTTTCAGCGGACAGGGAAAGGACGTGTCCGGACGGTGACGGGGTTAACGCCGGAATTGCGATTCGGGCGCGGAGAAGTCGCGCCGGGCGGGAACCCCGGAATGCGAGGGCCGGTTCTTGTAGGGCGGGTCA
>NZ_JCABYM010000121.1:0-23333 GCF_059499385.1 Limnoglobus sp.
CGCGCGGCGCCCCCCCCCGCCGCCTCCCCCGCGCCCCCCCCCGTCGCCCCCCCGTCCGTCCAGCCGCTCCTTGTAGCCTCTCTGGAACACCCTGCCGCTCCACGCCCCTATCCCGGTGTGCCGGGCCTACGCCGGCCACCGCGTGCCCGCCCCGGCCACCCCAAATATCATTATTGCCACCCTTCGGCCTTAAATCGTCACGGCGGAGAACCCGCCGTCCACGACGATGTTTTGCCCGGTGACGAACGACGCCGCCTTCGGCGACGCCAGCCACACCGCGACGCCCGCCAGCTCCTCCGCCACGCCGAACCGGCCCATCGGCGTGTGGCCGATGATCGACTGGCCCCGCTCCGTGTACGTGCCGTCTTCCTTCATCAGCATCCGTCGGTTCTGCTCGGCCGGGAAGAAGCCGGGGCTGATCGCGTTCACCCGTACGCCCTTCGTCGCCCACTCGCGGGCCAGCCACTGGGTCAGGTTCAGCACGGCCGCCTTCGACGCCGAGTACGCCACCACGCGGGACAGCGGCAGGATCGAAGCCATCGACGCGACGTTGATGACGCTCCCCTTGCCGGCCGCGAGCATCGCCTCGCCGAACACCTGGCACGGCAGCAGCGTCCCGCCGACGAGGTTGAGGTCGAACACCGCCGCCCACCCGTCGAGCGGCAGCTTGCAGAAGTCGCCGCCCGGCGGGACGGTCGCCTCCGGCTTGTTCCCGCCGGCCCCGTTGACGAGAACGGTGACGGCCCCCCACTTCTTGAGGACCGCATCGCGGGCCGCGGCGATGGAGTCCTTGCTCATGGCGTCCGCGGCCACGAAAGTGGCGGTCCCGCCGGCCGTCTCGATCCGCCGCACGGCCTCCCGGCCGCGCTCCTCGGAGCGGCCGAGGATGGCGACCTTCGCCCCGGCGGCGGCGAGGGCGTCGGCCATCGCCCCGCCGAGGACGCCGGTCCCGCCGAACACGGCCGCGACTTCGCCGGCGAGGTTGAACAGGTCGAATGCCATGACGAGCGGTCTCCGAATGGGGTGAGGTTGGAAGTGTCTTATGGCGCGTCCGCGGTCGCCGAGAAGTGGTCATCGCGACGGCAAGCGTCGGGGCGTAAGCCCGACGTGGCTGCACCCCTCGCCCCGGCGTTCCTCGGAAACGAAAAAGCTCGTTGCCCGTGTCCGAGCCACGTCGGGCTTACGCCCCGACGCTCGCCTTTTCAATCACGCAATCGCCGGGTAGATGACCTCGCCGCCGTTGTCGGTCAGCCGCTCGTTGCGGCCGTTGTGCCGGTACGTCAGCCGCAGGTGGCGGAAGCCGAGCAGGTGCAGGACCGTCGCGTGGATGTCGTTGACGTGGGCCTTCCCCTCCGCCGCCCGCAGGCCGATCTCGTCGGTCGCGCCGATCACCTGCCCGCCCTTCACCCCGCCGCCGGCCAGCCACATGCAGAACCCGTGCGGGTTGTGGTCGCGGCCGGTCGTCCCCTCCGTCATCGGCGTGCGGCCGAACTCGCCGCCCCAGATCACGAGGGTGTCCTTCAGCAACCCCCGCCGCTTCAGGTCCGTCAGCAGCCCGGCGATCGGCTTGTCGCTCTCCAGGCAGAGCTTGCCGTGGTTGCCTTCCAGGTCCGAGTGCGCGTCCCAGCCGTTCGTGTCGCCGGAGTAGAGCTGCACGAACCGCACGCCCCGCTCGACCATCCGCCGGGCCAACAGGCAGCGCGTGCCGAACTCGGCCGTCTCCTTGCGGTCCAGGCCGTAGAGCGCCTTCGTCTCGGCCGTCTCCTGCGCCAGGTCCACCACGTCCGGGGCGTGCGTTTGCATCCGGAACGCCAGCTCGTAGGCCGCGATCCGCGCTTCCAGTTCCGAATCACCGCCGCGGGCCGCGAGATGCTCCTGGTTCGCCTCGCGGATGAAGTCGAGCGTCTTCTTCTGCTGCTCGACGGTCACGCCCTTCGGCCGATTCAAATTCACCACCGGCGTGGTGCCGCCGCGGATGAGCGTGCCCTGGTACGCGGTCGGCAGGAACCCGTTACCCCAGGCCGGCGCGCCGCCCTTCGGCCACCCGCCGGGGTCCGGCAGCACGACGAACGCCGGCATGTTCCGGTTCTCCGTGCCGAGGCCGTAGGCCACCCACGCCCCCATGCTCGGCCGGCCCATCAGGATCGACCCGGTGTTCATCAGGTAGACCGACTCCGGGTGCGTCACGCTGTCCCCGTGGCAGCCGCGGAGGACGCACAGGTCGTCCACGCACGTCGCCAGGTGCGGGAACCAGTCGGACACCTCGATCCCGCTCCGGCCGTGTTTCTGGAAGGTGCGCTTCGACGCGAGCAGCTTGTTCTTGTCCACGCCGCGGCGGGTCTTCACCGGGCCGAACGACGCCGGCAACTTCTCGCCGTGCAGCCTCGTGAGGCCGGGCTTCGGGTCGAACGTGTCCATGTGGCTCGGCCCGCCGGACATGAACAGGAAGATGACCCGCTTGGCCGTCGGCTCGAAGTGCGGCGGCTTCGGCGCGAGCGGGTCGGCGGCCGCGAGCCGGCCGTCGTCCGCGAGGAGGCCCGCGAGCGCGATCGCGCCGAACCCGCCCCCGGCGTTGCGGAGGAACGAGCGGCGGGAGAAGGGGAGGTGGTGCGGCATGACCACAGGGTAACAGAAACGGCCGGTCGAATCCAAGTTTTTGCGGCGGCCCTCGCCCACGTTCCGCCGCGCCTGCCGTCGGCCGTCAAGAACTGGCGGAAGCTCATTCAATCCACGACATGGCGGGTGCTCGGCGTACCTCCCTGGCTCACGCTCACCTTGCCCCCAACCCCGGTCCGTTCAGCAGCCCGGTGTTCATCGTGCCGTCGCGGATCGTGAACACGCCGGGGAACCGCGATTCCCACGCGGCGTTCGCGGCCGGGCAGTACTGGCGGCCGTTCGACTCGATGGCCGCCACGCCGGGGACGTGAGCCGCGATGCCCGCGGAGTGGATGAGCGACGCCCCCACGCACGTCAGGTCCTGCACGCAGCGGAACAGGTTGAAGTGCTGCGCCGCGGCCGCGAGCAGGAGCGTTTGCGACTGCCCCTTGCACGCCTTGAACGCGACGCCGGTGTACCCCATGTCGCGGGCGAGCAGGAGCGTTTCGAGGTCGAGCAGCGACTCGTCGATCACGACCGGCTTGAACTTCGCGGCCTCGTGCATCTTATTGGCCGGGTTCGCCTTCAGGTCGCGGGCCGTCGGCTGTTCGACGTACTGAATCCGGTCGAACGCACGCGGCGACTCGGCCCGCGTCCGCCGCAGCACGTCCAGCAGGTACTCCACGTTCTGGCAGCGCTCGTTGAAGTCGAGCGAGTAGTGGAACGCGCGGTCGGCCGCGGTCTCCTCGGCCGCGCGGTTCACGCCGGCGACGCGGGCCACGTCCCAGGCCGCGTCGTCGCCGTTGAGCTTGATTTTCAGGTGCGTCAACCGGTCGCGGGCGATCCATTCGCCGAGCGTCTCCGGCAGCCCGTCGCCGACCGGCTCCTTCACGTCGGCCGGCGTCAGCGGGTCGAGCGCCCCGACGAGGTGGTACAGCGGCATCCGCGGCTGCGGCTCCGTCGCCAGGAACCGCGACAGGTGCAGCCCGGCGAACTGCTTGCCGAGGAAGTGGCCCAGGTCGTGCCGCAGGAAGTCCGGGCCGTAGGTCTTGTAGCAGTTCCGCCCGTGGGCCTTCCCGTAGGCGTCGTGCAGGGCCGCGTCGAACGGCGACGCCACCACGAGCGTCGCCAGCTTCGGCATCGGCTCGGCGGCCGGGGCCAGCTCCGCGGCGCGGAAGAACTCCGGCTCGAGCGCGTGCGTGATCTCGATCGGGTGATCGACGATGGTACAAGAGCGGTAGATTTGACAAACGGACTCGGCGACCCACTTCATCGTCGCCAGCGTCTCGTCGTACTTCATCGCCCGCGACGGCCACGCCCACACGTTGCCGAGCGGCATCGAGCCGAACCCGGTCGCGACCTTCCCGGCTTCCGTCTCGACGACCATCTCGACGTTGAGCAGCGTCACCTTGTCGAGGGCGACGCCGCCGAACTTGATCGGCGTGCGGTAGCGGTAGTCCTCGTAGGAGAAGTCCACCTGCTTGATGCGGGCGTCGGTCGCGGGCATGTCGTTCTCCGGGCGCGGGGCCGTACAACACGGACATGATACCGGATTGGCAACTCCCGCCCGGCGTGGACCGCGGGCTGTGGGACTACCTGCACAGCAACGAGATGGTCGCCGGGTACGAGCGGCAGATGGCCGCGTCCCCGCTCGCGGCCGCGGACGTGCGGTTCTGCGAGGAGGAGTTTCCGACGCCCGGCCGGCTCATCGACCTCGGCTGCGGCACGGGCCGGCTGTGCCGACACTTCGCGGCCGGCGGGTTCGAGTGCGTCGGCGTCGATCTCTCCGACGAAATGCTCGCGACGGCCCGCGGGCTGTCGCCAGGCCTCGCGTTCCAGAAGGCCAACCTCGTCGATCTCGCGGAGCTGCCGGACGCGACCTTCGACTACGCCGCGTGCCTGTTCAGCACCCTCGGCATGGTCCGCGGGGAAGAAAATCGTGCGGCGATGTTGACGGCCACCCACCGAATCTTGAAGCCCGGCGGCCGGTTCGTGCTGCACGCCCACAACCGCGGGTTCCACGGCCTGGGGTGGCGGCGGTTCCGCACCGGCGACCTGACGATGCCGCAAGCCTACGGCGGCGCGCCGCTCACACTGCACCACTTCACGTATCGGGAGATCGCGTCCCGGCTGGAATCGACCGGCTTCACGATCACCCGCGTCGTCGCGCTCGGTTTGACCGGCGCGTTACCGCGGAGTTGGTGGCTGCCGCATGTGCGGGCGTACGGATACCTCGTCTCCGCGACGAAGCCGGTGTAAGATCGCGTTTCGCCCTTCGGTATCCCTCCGCGTTCACCTCTCCGGGTCATGTCAAAAATCGAGGGCCGAGTCATGTTCGACTTCAACGGCAAGGTCGCGCTCGTCACCGGCGGCACGAGCGGCATCGGGGCGGTCACCGCGAAGGCGTTCGCGAAGGCCGGGGCGAAAGTCGTCGTCTCCGGGCGGCGGGATGCCGAGGGGCAGGCGGTCGTCACCGAGATCACGAAGGCCGGCGGCACGGCCGCGTTCGTGAAGGCCGACGTGAGCAACGAGGCCGACGTGAAGAAGCTGGTCGAGGCGACGGTCGCGAAGTTCGGCCGGCTCGACATCGCGTTCAACAACGCCGGCGTCGAGTGGATGGGTTCGACCACGGAAGTCACGGAAGCCGACTACCGGAAGCTGTTCGACATCAACGTGTGGGGCGTCCTCGCCGCGATGAAGCACGAAATCCCCGCGATGCTCAAGACCGGCGGCGGGTCGATCGTCAACACGTCCAGCATCGCCGGGCACGTCGGCATGGCCGGGGCGAGCGTGTACATCGCCACGAAGCACGCCGTCGAGGGGCTGACGAAGAACGTCGCGCTCGAGTACGCGAAGCAGAACGTCCGCGTGAACGCCGTGGCCCCGGCCGCGATCGTCACGGAGATGATGGACCGGTTCGTCGGCGGCGAGGACACCGAGCAGGCCAAGTACCTCGCCGGGCTGCACCCGGTCGGCCGCATGGGGCGGAGCGAAGAGGTCGCGGCGGCCGTGCTGTACCTGGCCAGCGACGTCGCGTCGTTCACCACCGGGATTTCGCTCCCGGTCGATGGCGGGTTCCTCGCGCAGTAAATTCCGCCTAAGAAGTTCCTCGCCCACGTCATTCCCGGAGACTCGTCATGCCGTCCGTCGCGATCGTCTACTTTTCCGCCCAGGGCCACACGCACCAACTCGCCGAGGCCGTCGCCGAGGGGGCGAAGGGCGTGGCCGGCACGACCGTCGAGTTGATCCGGCTCGCGAACACCGACATCAAGGACGGCCGGTGGTCGAACGACGCGGCCGTCGCGAAGCTGAACGCGGCCGACGCCATCGTGTTCGGCACGCCGACGTACATGGGCGGGTACTCGGCGCAGATGAAGGCGTTCATCGACGCGTGCAGCGGCATCTGGTACCAGCAACTCTGGAAGGACAAGGTCGCGGCCGCGTTCACGCACTCCGGCGGGCTGTCCGGCGACAAGCTGAACACGCTCAACGGCCTCTACGTGAACGCGATGCAGCACAGCATGATCTGGGTCGGCCTGGGGCTATTGGTGGAGGGCACGGGCAAGGAGAACGTGAACCGCCTGAGCAGTTACGGCGGCGCGATGGCCCAGACCGACCAGGGGCAGGCCGACGTGAACCCCGGCGACCGGAAGACGGCCGCGGCCCTCGGCAAGCGGGTCGCGGAGACGGCCGCCCGGTGGGCGAAGGGGAAGTGACCGCCAGTCGCTGTTTATATAGCCGCCGGCTCGCCGGCGGGGTTTTGGAGTGTCAAAACCCCGCCGGCAAGCCGGCGGCTATATAGTGCGGTCGGCCGTTGCCCGTCGTTGGTCACTCCTTCCCATCCAGCCGGTCCAGGTGGACGTGCGTGCCGTTGCCGCTGCCGCGGAACTCGATCACGCGGTCGGCCCGGCTCTGCGTCAGGAACGCGGTCAGGTCCACGCCCATCGCCTTCAGCGAATCCAAATGCTCCCGCTGCCGGGCGTCGGCCTGACGGCGGACCTCCTGCTGCAACTCGGCCGCGCGGCGGGCTTGCTCCAATTCCGCGTCCTGCCGCCGCCGTTGGAGTTCCAGTTCCGCGGCCGCTTCCGTCGCCTGCTCGGTCCGTCGCTTCGCCGCCCGCTGCATCTGCGCGTTCAGCTTGAAGTCTTCCAGCCCCTGCGCCTGTTCCTCGGTCGCGCGGTCCAGTTCCAACTTCGTCCGCGCCTCAATCGCCTGGTCGTGCATCGCCTGGAGCCGGTCCGGGGCGGCGTACCCGCGGTAGACGACTTTGTTGATCCGGTAACCCGTCTGCCCGGCCCGCGCGACGAGTTGCCGGTAGGCGTCCATCTCGTTCAACTTGCTCGTCTCCTTCTTGAACTCCTCGAACGTCCGGCGGCCGGTGAAGTCCACCACGTCCGACGTGGCGGCGTTCACGAAGTCGCCGATCGGGTCGTGCGTCGCGTCCAGCATCCGGTCGATGTCGAGCAGCTCGAAGAAGATCATCAACTTGATCGTCAGCACCGCGTCGTCGGCCGTGCGGACCTCCCGAACGTCGTGGTACATCTGGTCCGGCATCAGCCATAGCTTCTGGAAGACCAACCCCTTCGCGATCTTCTCCGTGCCGGTCGAACCGCCGTCCGAGCCGTGCCAGGTGAACGTGTGCAGCCACTCGCCCGGCGCGGGGACGAACAGCGTCGGCCCGTGGACGACCCGCCGGGTCGCGCCGGCCTCGCCGCGGGTGTACACGACGACCGCCTCCTTCGCCGCGACCTGCAGCGCGTCCTGCTTCGTCACGCCGAGGTGGGTGCGGGCGTCGAACCAGACCTCGCTCGGCCCCGGCAGGTGCTCCTGGCGGCCGTCCCGGTAGCGGACGACGAGGAACTCGCCGGGGTGCGCGACGTAGTGGCCCATCGGCTGGACCGTCTTCCCCCAGGCGAGGAACCGGGCCGGCCCGACGACGACGGTGGTGCGGCCGCGGCGGTCGGTCACGATGACGCGGTGGCCGTCCGGGACGGTGTAGCGGAACATGCCGGACCTCGGGCTAAAGGAAGTCGGGTCGGAACCGGGGCCGCGCGGCGACGGGGGTTGTGCGGCGGCGTCCGGGTCGAGGTCGAAGTCGGTGTAGTCCTGATACCGGACGCTTCTCGTGAGATCGGCGATGCTGCCGCCGCGCGACTTGGCCCTCATCGCCGGGTGGACGGGACGGGGGGCGTGGACGGCCGGGGCCGCGCACTCCATCAGCATCGAATCGACCGACCACGTTTCCGCGCGGCCGTAGTGGTGGTCGAGGGCGGCCCGGATGTACTTCTCCGGGTAGCGGATGAGCCGCACCTTGCGGGTGAGGATGAACGAGAGCTTGTCCGCCAGCAGGATGTCGGTCGCGTCCCGCGCGGCCACGGCGACCGTCTCCCCCGAGGCGCTGATGGGGAAGACCATGTTCTCGCGGGCGACGGATTCGGGAACCAGCTCGACGACCGCCTTCGGCACGTCGAGCAGCGGGTTTCGGACCGGCCGTTGAGTGCCGGACGAGACCGTCCCCGCGGCCGGGTTGAATTGGTAGTTGAGGCCCATGAGCGGACCCCTTTCGACGGACGTGATGGTCAACCTGACTGGCCAATACTACGCACGACGGGCCGCGGCCGTTGGAGAAAATCGCGAGAATCTTCAGCCCGTCGCCCGGAGCGGCTGCGGCTGGTCCGGGGCGTTGTCGGCGGCGAAGCGGACGAGCTTCTCCCACGCATCGGCCGGGCACGGGTGCGATTCCATCAGCCGGGCGAGGTCGCGGAGCAGGTCGCCGGTGTCGGCGTAGGGGCGGTCGATCGCGACCACGTCGCCCATCGGCGGCTCGGCCCCGATCTCCAAGCGGCGGATCACGGTCGTCAGTTCCGCGGGGAACGGCTTCGTCCGCGTCCCCCGGCGGCGGGACCCGAGTTGCGACCAGAGGAACCCGAGCTGCCCGAGCGCCCGCAGGTCGGCGGCCGGCGGCGGCTCGACCGTCTGCGTACCGCCGGCGAGCCAGAGCGGTTCGCCGAAGCCGAGGACCTTCAGCGTACCGTCGGCGGTGAGGACGAACGAGTCGCTCGCCAGCCGGCCGTGGACGAGGCCGGCCCGGTGCGCGTGGTGGACGGCCTTCGCCGCGTCGTTCATCAGCCGCAGCCACACGCCCGGCAGCGCCGCCACCGGCGGCCAGTCGGCCGACCCCAACCCGCCGACCCATTCTTGTAGTGCGGCCGGGCGCTTGTTGACCTCCAGCACTTCGAGCGTGTTCGCGAGGTTCGGGTGGGCGGCCGCGGCCATCGCCGCGAACCGCTGGCGGAACTCGTCCGGATGCACCGCGTCCTGCATCTCCGTTTCGGAGAGGTGGCGGAGGACGTAGACGCCGCGGGTCGGGCCGCCGGGGCGGGTCGGGTCGAAGACGCGGTACGCGGTTTCCTTCGACGTGGCTCGCAGCCGGTCCACCACGCGGAGGCGGCCGAGCATCAGGCCGTCGAGGTTCCCCGCTTCGATGATGGCGAGTTGGTAGAGCGTGAGCGCCCCGCTGGCGAGGAGCGTCTGCCGGAGCGTCTTCCGCTGCCGCCGGGCCTCGGCCCAGAGCGCCTGAAGCGTGTTCTCGTCCACGAGGCCGCGTGACTTCAGCAGGTCGCCGAGTTGCTGGTCGCCGGGTTCCGGTTCGGCCGGCGGCTCCGCGATGGGCGTGGATAGCGGCAAAACGTCCGGCCGCCGCTCGTCGCCGAACTTCGGCATGTCGGACTCATCGACCTGCCGGCCGGCCGCGAGTTCGCGGAGCTTCCGGCGGTACCACTCCCGCATGTCGCCGAGGTGGCGCTCCATCTCGGCCCGCTTCTCGCCGGCCTTGCGGCGTTCGGCCGCGATCTCCTGCGTCTGCTTCGCCAGGTCGTCCCGCGCGTCCAACAACTGCTTCTCGACGGTCTCGACCTCGGCCTGCCGCTGGTCGATCCGCGCCTCGGCGGCCGTGAACTGGTTCCGCAACTCGCCGACCTTCGACTGCCAGTCGAGCAGTTGCTGACGGAACCCGGTGACGGCGAGCCGGTGTTCCGACCGCGCCGACTCGATGTCGTACTCCCGCTGCCGGAGTTGCTCCGCGTCCGCGCGGAGTTGGCTCCGCACGGCGTCGAGTTCCTCGCGGGTCTGGCGGGCGTAGTCGTGCAGCTCGCCGAGGTTGCCCCGCAGCACGTCCCGCGCGGCGGCGAGCCGGTCGAGCGACGCCTTCGCGAGTTCGTCCAGGTTCGGGGCTTGTGCCCGCAGTTCCGCGAAGTGGGCGGCGACGCGGGCGCGGACGGCCTCCGTCTCATGCTGGCTGGTCAGTTGCGTCTGCGCCGCGGCGGTGGTGTCGGCGTCGAACTGCGCGCGGGCCTCGGCGAGCGCCTTCCGCTCCTGGGCGACGGTTTCGCCGACTTCCTTCAACCGCGCCACCTGCCGGGCGAGCGTCGCCTCCCGCTCGGCGAGCGCCGCCGCACGGTCCTCGACTTCTTTCGCCCGTGCCGCCAACTCCTCGCGGGACGCGCCGAGCCGCTGTTCCTCGCGGGCCTTCTCGCCGTCGAGCGTCTGCCGGAGGCGGTCCATGACCGCCTGCTCCTCGGCCAGCTTCACGCGGAGTTCGTCCACCTCGCGGGCGCGGAGGGACAGCTCCTCGGACCGCTTGCGGAGTTGCTCCTGGAACGCCAGCCGTGCGGCGTCCGTTTCGCTCAGGGCCGCCTCGCGGGCCTTCACCGCCGCGCGGTCGAGTTCCAGCCGCTCTTGCAACTCGACCGCCTGTTGGAGCCGTGCCTTCAAGAGCGCCGCCTGCTCCGCGAACTGGCTCGACCGCTCGTCGAGTTCGAGTTCCTTCTGCCGAAGGCGCTCTTCGGCCGCACGGTGCTCCTCAATAGTCGCGGCCAGTAGCGTGTTCCGCTCGGCGGTGACGCGGTGCTCGTGAACCTGGTCGTCGCGGATCGTGCCCAACTCGGCACGGACCGATTCCGCCTCGCGGACGGTGTTCTCCAGTTCGCGGCGGTGCTCCTCGAACCGCAGCCGCTCGGCGGTCAGCGCCGCCGACTCCTGTTGAATCGTTTCCTGCTGCCGGGCGAGGTTCGCACGCAGCATCGCGAGCGCGGCCTGCTGCGACTCCAACATCGCGCCGCGGTCAGCGAGGGCGGCGGCCTGCTGGTCCAACTCCGTGCGGAGTTTCTCCAACCGGTCCGCCTCGGCGCGGATGCGGGTCTGCTCCGCGTCGGCGAGGCGAACGGTGTCCTCCCACTCGCCGGCGTGGCGGTGCATCAGGTCGAACCGCTCGTTCACCTCGGCGGCGCGGCCGGCGAGTTCCGTCTGCTTCGACTCGAGCGCAGCCTGCCACCGGTCGAGCCGGACGAGGTCGTCCTTGTGCCGGTCGCGCTCGCTCGTCAGGCCGTCGCGGTCGCGCCGCAGCTGCTCCTCGCGACGAGACAGTTCCTCGTGCCGGCGGAGCAAGGCGTCGTCCAGTTCCTTCAGCCGGGCCGTCTGCCACTGCCGCTCGTCGTCGAGCGCCGTCCGTTCGCGGCGGAGTTCGTCGCGGGCCGTCTTCAGCCCGAGTTGCTGCTTGTCGATGTCCTCCTGCGCCAGCGTCAGCCGTTCGCGGACGAGTTGCAGCTCGACCAGCCGCGGCTCGTACTCGCGAAGGTCGGCCTCGAACTGGGCGCGGCGGCGGCCGATCTCTTCCTCGATCGTCCGCATCCGGTCGGCGGATTCGGCCTCGGCCCGCTCCCGCCGCGCGGCCAGTTCTGCATCGACCTCCGCCCGGCGGCGCTCGACCTCCTGGGTCAGCGCGGCGAACCGGCGGTCGTACTCGTGCTGGAGTTCCCGCTCCTTCGCCGCGACCGCCGCCTCCCGCCGCAACAACCCGTCGGCGTCCGGCACGCCCTGGAGTTCCGCCTGCATTTCCATCTTGCGGCGGTACCAGATCGCCCGCTCTTCTTCCAACTCGCGGGCCTGCTCGGCCAGTTCCGCGCGCTCGCGTGCGAGGTCGTCGTCGGCCGCGGGCAGCGGCTTCGCGGTCGGGATGTCGTCCTCGAAGATCGTCAGCTTCGGCGTGAGGAACGCGCCGTCCGAGACATGCACGCGGATCTCGGCCGGGCCGGCTTGCACGTGGTCGCCGTCGTGGACCGCGACCGGCGCGGAGCCGGACAGCGGGCGGTCGTTCACGACCACCGGGACGGTCGGCGAGAGCTTGCGGACGCGGACGCCGTCGGCCGACCGGGTGAACTGGCAGACGACCGGCGGCGTCTGCGGCCCCGGCAGCCGGAGGTCGCACGCGGCCGCCCCGCCGAGGAGGAACTCGCCGTCGCCGAGGGTGAAGCTGACCGCGCGGCCGGTCCCGACGCGAACGTCCAGGCGGACGCCGCCGGCGTGCGGGGGCGGGTCAACGGGCAGGAAGGCCAGCATGGCGGCGTCCGCGTCCGTGCGGGGGAGTGACACGCGGCGATTGGAACGAATGCGGCGCGATCTGACAAGGTCAAATAGTAGTAGGCACACTCCGTGTGCCGTCTCCTTCATGCGCCCGGAGAGTTCGCCCGAGCCTCCGCGGCCGACAGCAATCGGCACACGGAGTGTGCCTACTACTATGAAACGCAACGCCCCCGGCGTTCACCGGGGGCGTTCGTGGTGAGAGGTAATGACTTACAGCCGCGGCGGCAGGTTGCTGGCCGGGGCGTCGTCGAACTTCGGGGCGTTGCTCGTGATCCGCTGCGGCGGCTTCACGGCCTCCGGCTCGATGGCCGGGCGGCTCGGCGAGTCGGACGACACTTCTTCCTCGATCCCCTTCATCCCCTTCTTGAACTCGACGATCGACTTGCCGACGGACCGGCCGATGTCCGGCAGTTTCCGGCCGAACAGCAGGACGCCGAGGAGCAGGATGAGGAGCAGTTCTTGCGGGCCGAGCGGGCCGATCAATCCGGTGAGCATAACAACCTCCACGTCAGGTGGGGTGAGCAGAAAAGTGGTGGAGGTTGAAGGTAACCCCGCCAAACAGGGTGCGGGTCGGCCGGAGGGTTCGGGCCGTCCGCACGGTGGCAGCTTGTAAGCTACAGGGAGTATATCCCGGAATCGCCCCAGGGGGCAAGGCGGCGGGGCGGGAATTTCACTTCGTCGCGACGCTCGGCGTCGGCACGTTGGCGGCCTTCTTCGCGAAGTCGTCCTTCAGCACCGCGAACGCCCCGGACTCGGCCTTCGCCCAGCAGCGGTGGGCCACCTTCAGGTAGCGGTCCGCCTCCTCCGTCCGGCCGAGCCGGTCGCACAACGCCCACAGGCCGAGCGCCCCGCGGACGCTGCCGGCGTCGTGGGCCAGTGCCTCCTGGAACGCTTCCTCGGCTTCCGACGCGATCCCGGCCTCCAACGCGGCCGTGCCCCAGACCTCCATGTAGTACGCGCCGCCGCCCCAGGCGTGGTGGGCGTAGTCGTCCTTCGTCTTGTCGATCGTGCGACGAAGCAACTTCACGCCGGCCTCGCCGTTGCCCGTCTGGCACTCGTACCGGCCCTGCACCTCCCACAGCCGCAGGTCGCGGAGGCGGTCGTTCCGTTTCGACTGGTTCCCCTGCTTCAGCACGTCGATCTCGGCCCTCGCCCGCTCCGGCATGCCACGTTCCAAGAAGAGGACGGCCGTGAAGTACGCCCGCGTCGGCTTGTCCGTCTTCGACAGGTCGGACACGACCTTCTCCGCGTCGGCCCAGTTCTTCTCCGCGACCGCGTGCCGGAACCACTCGGGGCGGAAGTGGTACTTGTACCCCTCGGCCTCCTTGCGAAGGCTCGCCGCCTCGACGAACCGGCCGTCGTGGACGAGACTGCGGGTCAGCGTCTCCATGTGGTGGCGGAACTGGTGGTCGTCCTCCGGCTTCACCTTGAGCAGGGCGTGGTACGCCTTCTGCAACTCGACGGCCCGCCACGACCAGTCGGTCGTCTTCTGCCACTTGCCGACGCGCATCGCCAGGTGCGCCTGCATGTGGAAGGCGTGCGGCACGCCCGGCGACGACGCGATGTAGCCTTCGGCATACGGCCACCCGAGCGCCGGCCGGCGGATGTTCTCGAAGACGTGAACGAGTTCGTGATTCGCTCCGGGATGCAACGGGTTCAGTTTCAACAGCGCCTTGTAGAACGGGATCGGCCCGTGCTGCCCCTCGGCGATCTGCGCCCGCCAGAACCAACCCTCCTCGTCGTCCTCGTAGATGCTGAGTAATTCGTCGAGCGTTTGCGTCGCCTTCTTCCGCCGCTCCTCCGGCTTCACGTCCGGCCACATGCCGCGCTCTTGCAGCTTCGCCGTGATCAGCAGGCTCTCGCGGTGGCTCGCCTTCGCCATCAGCCGCTTCGCCTGTTCGAGGGCGTAGTCGTGCGGGGCCTTCGTGAACCGGTCCGGCAGTTTCGGTTGAAGTGAACCGCCGGTGATCGCGAGAGCCGCGTCCGGCTTCGGCGTCTTCGTCTTGCCCCACTTTTCGAGCGACCGGTGCAGCCCCAGCCACGCGAGGGCGCAGTCCGGGTCGTGTTGCAGCGCCGTCTCGAAGCTGCGGGCCGCTTCCATCCAGACGTAGGAGTAGTAGTACCCGAACGCCTCGTCGCAGAACTTCTGGCACTCGGCGGACGGCGTGCTGACGCGGTAATGGTACTTGCACAGGTCGGGGACGTGGACGGCCGCGCCGAGGCCGGTGAGCGGGAGCTTGGGCGCGGCCGGAGCGGCGAGCAACGCCACGGCGACGACGGTGAAGCTGGTCAGCATTCGCGACTGCCTTCGGGAAGCGGGGGCGGGTGGGATTCCAAAAGTTTACTGCACGGGTCAACATGCAGGAAGGGTAGAAAGGTAGAGAAGTTCGCCGCGCGGGTCGTTCCACGACCGTTCGCCCAGGGGGGTCGTCATGGTCATCGTGCTAATGGGGGTGTCCGGTTCCGGTAAGACGACGATCGGGGAGCAACTCGCCGCCGACCTGGGGTGGCCGTTTGTCGAGGGGGACGACTACCACCCGCCGGAGAACGTGGCGAAGATGAAGGGCGGCACCCCGCTGACGGACGCCGACCGGAAGCCGTGGCTGCGGGCGCTGCGGCGGCGGATCGACGCCGCGTGCGAGTCGGGCGAAAACATCGTCGTCGCCTGTTCGGCCCTGACGGACGAGTACCGGGACTACCTGGAGAAGGACGACCCGGCGTGCGTGCGGTACGTGTACCTGCACGGGTCGGAGGACCTACTGCGGAAGCGGCTGGAAGCCCGGAAGGGGCACTTCATGAAGCCGGGGATGCTTCGCAGTCAGCTCGCGACGCTGGAGCCGCCGGCGGGGGAGGTGACGGTGGACGTGGCCCCGCCGCCGGCCGAGGTGGTCGCCGACATCCGCCGCGAGCTGAGAATGTAGGTGACCACGGGAGCCTGCACTGGCTGTGGGTATTACTTGCTCCGCGGCGGCGGGGCGAGTTCGGCGGCGACGCGGCCGTCCTCGGCCGACCGGAGGCGGCGGGCCAACTCCGCGTCGGTGGGGTCGGCCTTGAGAAGGATGCGGAGGTGGAACGCGGCGGCGAACGCGTCCTTGACCTTCTCGGCCTCCGCGAGCCGGTCGCGGTGCCACACCGCGACCTGGGCCGGCGTCGGCCCGGCGAACTCGGCCGGGTACTTGGCCTTCATCTCGGCGAAGAGGCTGCGGTGTTCGTCCGGCGGAAGGGGTTGAAGGCGGCCGGCCTCGTCGATCCGCAGCCCGCACCGGACCTGGGCGAGCATGATGCGGTCCTCGTCGGGCCGGGTGTTCACTTCCAGGTTCCAGACTTTGGCCATCTTGTCCCTAAACAATTGAACAATATTTGCCGGAGAAACAAGGTCGGTTGCCCTACCGGCGACGGAAGGGAAGCCGGCCCGCGGCCGGAACATTCGGTTAGCGGGTCGAGTAATGTGTACCACGCTGGGGAACCGATACTATGTAGAAAACGAGTCACGGAACCGAACCATGCCACGGCCGACGCGGACGGTTGCGGAAAAGCGGAATTACCACGTCCTCGACGTGAAGACGGCGAAAGACATCTGCCGCAGTTGGCTCGAAGGAGCCGACCTGACTCAAGCCGTGACGTTAGGTTTGCCCGAGGTCGATGACCGCTATCACGTCTGGCGCGTGCCACTGGTCCAACCCTCGCGGAAAATCCGAGTCGGCGAGATCGTCATCGACGCCTGGACCTCGTTGGTTCTTGAAGACAAGACTACGACCCCGGAAACCATCGAGGCGCGGTTACTCGGGCGGGACGAGGCGGCGGGCAAACGCGCCACGAAGAAAATCGAACCCTACCCGCTTTCGGCCCTGCGGAACACGATCGCACAAGGGGACAGCGAGAAGTTGCTGTCCGACCTCCCCGCGTCCAGCGTGAACCTCGTCTTCACGTCGCCGCCGTACTACAACGCCCGGCCGGAGTACACGGACTACGTCACCTACGAGGACTACCTCCAGAAGATTCGGCGGATCATCCGTCAGTGTCACCGGCTTCTGTCCGAGGGCCGGTTCTTCGTGATGAACGTGTCCCCGGTGCTGATCCGCCGGGCCAACCGGAACGAAGCCTCCCGGCGGATCGCCGTACCGTTCGACATGCACCGACTGTTCGTCGAGGAAGGGTTCACGTTCATCGACGACATCATCTGGGTGAAGCCGGAAGGGGCGGGGTGGGCCACCGGCCGCGGCCGGCGGTTCGCCGCCGACCGGAACCCCCTGCAATACAAGGCCGTGCCCGTTACCGAAAACATCCTGGTCTACCGCAAGGCGTCGGACAAGCTCATCGACTGGAACATCCGCGCTCACCCCAAGCAAGACCTCGTGCGGGCCTCGCGGATCGAGGACGACTACGAGCGCACCAACGTCTGGCGGATCAAACCCGCCCACGACAAGCGACACCCGGCCATCTTCCCGGACGAACTCGCGGAGAAGGTGATCCGGTATTACTCGTTCCAAGAAGACGTAGTCCTCGACCCGTTCGCGGGCATTGGTACGGTCGGCCGGGTCGCGACGCGGCTCGGCCGCCGGTTCGTCTTGGTCGAGCAAAACCCGGAATACGTGGAAGTCATCCGCGAGGAAGCGGCCCGCTGGACCGGGCCGGACGCCGAGGCCGTGCTGACCCTCAACTGCCCGCCGGTGCGGGTTCAGCGGAACCTGTTCTCATGACGCCCCCGTCCGACCTCGTGAGCCTTTTCCCGCCGGAGGCCGTCGGCCTTCTCACGGCGAACGGCGTGCAATTGGTTCAACGGCTGGGAATGGACGTCATCCGGAGCGTCGTTCTCGACGTACTCGTCGGGCGGAACCTCCGAACCTCCACCGAGAAACTGACGCGAAAGCGGATCGCCGCACTGAACCTGAGCGTGGTCGAGTTCTTCCTTCAACAGGAGGCCAAGACGCCGGGATTCGTCCGCCAACTCCCGACGCTGGCTACGCAACTCTTGCAGCAGCCACGCTTGGGCAAGGCCAACCGCTGGCTGTCGCTGTGGATACTCGGCCTGACGGAAAAGGCGTTCCAGAACGTGCTGAAGGATGATGTTGCGGAGTTGACCTCCTACCGCGACGGCTATCTCGAAGTCTGCCAAAGTGTCGTCGAGAGTCGGCGGGACGGCGGCCGGCCGTTGTCGGGCCGCCTCGGGGTCGGTGACCGTGCTTTGATCGACGTGGACGAGTTATTCCTGACGTACCTACTCAACACGATCGGTGCGGCGACGTTGGCCATTCGCGGGTCTGAGAAGTCCGCCTACGGGAAACTGTTCGAGAAACTGATTCTGGGGTCAACCCTCACGATTCTCGGCTTCAAGCACACCCCCTTCCCGCCGCAAGAATACACCCGCGTGTTCTGGTTCACGTCGTCGGAAGAGAAGCGGGAGAGCGACGCGACGCTTCTCTTCACGGCCGGAAAGGGCGTGCGGTTTGACATCGGCTTCATCGGCCGGGGCAACTCGGAAATCTCGTTAGACAAGGTCAGCCGGTTCGAGCGCGAGGTCGATTTCGGCCGGAAGAAGACCCACCTCAGTACCGTCGTCATCGTCGATCGCATCGGCTCGCGCAGCCGCCTGTCCGAGTTGGCGGCGCGGATCAACGCTACCGTGATCCAGATGACCGCGAGTTGGTGGGTACAACAACTGGCCCAGCACCTCAAGGCCATTCACCCGGAATACCGTCACCCGTTGGTCAAGATGAAGCCGACCGAAGTGCATCACTACTTGCAAGAACAAATCCAAACCATCCCGCTCGAACCCTTCCTGCGCGAGGCCAAGCGCGACGAATCCGTTTGACCCGCGCCTCACCTCGTTCCCAGGGTCAGCACCACGAGCATCGGCCAACCGACGTACTTCCCCGCCCGCGGGCCGTCGCTGCCCAACAGCTTCGCCAGGCCCGAGTTCATCACCCGCACCTCGGCGAACGCGCCGACCATGACGTTCGACGGCTTCAGGTCGCGGTGGATGACGTGGCGGGCGTGGGCGTAGGCGACCGTCTGGCAGACTTGCTCGAACGCTTGCAGCAGCCGCGGTAGCTCCGGACGGTCGGCGGCTTCGAGCTGGTCCGCGAGCGTGCGGCCCTTGATGAGCTTCATCACCATGACCGGCCGGCCGTCCGGCAGCGCGGCCAGCTCGTGGACCGGCGGGATGCCGGGGTGCTGGAGGCGGCCGGTGATGCGGGCCTCCTCGACGAACCGCCGGGCCGTCGGGCCGGTTGCCTCGAACCGGTCCTGGAGGACCTTGATCGCCACGTCGCGGTTCAGCCCGGCGTCGCGGGCGGCGTAGACGACGCCCATGCCGCCGCGGCCGAGTTCGCCGAGGACGTCGTAGCCGGGGACGTGGAGCGGACCGCCGGCCGGCGGCGCGGGCGGGCCGTGGGGTTCGGTGGCGTCCGGGTCGTGCGTGCGGGTCGGGTCGGCGGGCGGCGGCATGGCGACTCCGGGGGAAAAAAGCACCCTGAGTATACCGGCCCACCGATCAACGGCAAATGCTGTTCAAGACCCCACGCGGATCAGCGGTCACGTGCCGGTGAACGCCCGGACGGTCACGGAGATCCGCCGCCCGGCGTACCGGGCCGACTTCGGCACGGCGTGCTTCCACACGGCGTTCGTCGCCTGCGGGATGACGATGACGCACCCGTCCGCCGCCAGGAAGTCCCGCTTCTGCCGGCCGAGCGACATGCGGAACGTCCGGGCCTCGCCGAACGAGATCGTGACGATCGGCGCGGCCGGAACCATGTTCGCCGTGCTGTCGTGGTGCGGGCCGATGTAGTGGCCGGGGCCGTCGTACCAGTTCAACAGCAGGCCGTTGAGCGCCGGGTGGACCGCGGCCCGCGCCCAGTCGAGGAGCGGCCGGAGCGGCGGCGGCACGGGAAGGGAGCGGCTCACCTGCCCGCTGA
This sequence comes from Limnoglobus sp., assembly GCF_059499385.1. NCBI lineage: Bacteria > Pseudomonadati > Planctomycetota > Planctomycetia > Gemmatales > Gemmataceae > Limnoglobus > Limnoglobus sp. The sequence continues at coordinate 18,930 of NZ_JCABYM010000121.1, forward strand.
AGTGGTAGTCCGCGCCGTAGGCTTGCTGCCACCGCGGGACCGTGACCTCCCGCCCGTGTAGGAAGATCGTCGGCCTCGCCTCCGGGTGAAGGGTCCACGCTTCGCGGAACGCCGCCGGGGACCAGGCCAGTTCGGCCGGCAACCGGCCGACGACGACGGACAGCCCGTCGCCGAGGTCGTGGGCCGTGGAATCGGTATGGAACATCGGTACACCTGAAGGAATGGTATCAGGTGACACTGCCGTCGGGCAACGGGTTCGGGGTTACGCCCGGCTCGCCTCGCGGAGTTCCTCGGCCGCGTCGGTCCACGCCGGTAGGCGGTCCAACAGCCCGAGCTTCTCCAGGTACTCCGTGTCCGGGCCGCCGCCCTCGTCCGTGTCCAGCACCGCCTCCGCGACGTGAACGGCCGTCGTCATGTCGAACCGCTCCACCGGGCTGCGGGCCGTCATCGGGTGGTGGTGGCCGACGACCGCCTCCACGAACGACGCCGGCATTCCCCAGAGGGCGAGGAGGTACGCGCCGACCTCGGCGTGCGTCGCGCCGAACGCCTTTTGTTCCGCCTCGACGACCGGCACGCACCGCCGGTGAACGTCCGTCAGCACGCCGACGTACCGGGCCGGGTCGGAACCCGCCAGGACGAGGCGGCCGATGTCGTGCAGCAGGCCGCACGCCCGGACGCCGCCCAGCCACGCCGCGGCCGGGGCCTCGGTCCGGGCGATCTGGAGGGCCAGCGCCCCGACGAGTTGGCTGTGGTCCCAGATGTCGTCGAGGGCGTAGGGCAGCAGCGGGCGGGGGTCGAACCGGGTGAGCACGCCGTCGGCCAGGACGAGCGCCTTCGTCATGTCCGTGCCGAGCCGCTGCACCGCCTCCTGGGCGGTGGCGACCGGGTAGCGGGACCCGAACAGGGACGAGTTCGCGACCTGCATGAGCTTGGCCGTGACGCCGATGTCCTCGGCGAGCAGCCGGCCCACCTCGGCGACCGACCCGTCGATCTCGTCGAGCAGCGGCAGCAGCCGGTCGAACAGGGCCGGGCGGCTGGGGACAGACTGGAGCCGGCCGACGGCCGCGACGAGGCGGTCGTCGGCGAGCAGCCCCTGGACGGCGGCCGTCTGGCGGATCGCCGCCCGCAGTTCGGCCGCGTCGAGCGGCTTCGGCAGAATCCGGTGGGCCAGCCCCGCCACCCGCACGACCGCGTCCGGCGGCCCGCCCCCGGCGAGCACGATCCGGACGGCCCGCGGGTACCGGCGGCAGACCTCGGCCAGCAGGTGGCCGCCGTCGGCCCCCGGCATCCGCAGGTCGGTGACGACCACGTCCGCCGGCTCCTCGGCCAGGGCCGCGAGCGCCGCCGCCCCGTCGGGCGCGAACCGCGTCACCCACTCGCTCCGAAACGAGCGCAGCGCCCGCCGCAACCCGTCGAAGGTCTTCGGTTCGTCGTCTACGAACAGCACGCGGAGGATCATGGCGGCACGCGGGGCGCGGCCCGGTTCGTCCGGGCCGACGCTCGATCATCGAACCGATTGAGATCGGATTTGCGTCCGGGGCTGAAGTGCGGGTCGGAACGGCAACTCGAGGACGACATGCTCGATGTTCATAAACATGGAGCTAGAATGCCCGGACCGCGCCCGCGCCGTCCCCTTTCCCTACGACGAACCGCCGGCCGAGGGTCGCGGCCGTCCCGACTCGGAGGCCGCGTGGGCGGCCGGCCGTTCCCCACCCGACCCGCGAACCCCCATGCCCCCTCCCCCCCGTCCCCCGCGGACCGTCCCGATCCGGGTCGCCGGCATCTACGCGGCCGTCAGCCTGTTGTGGATCTGGTTCTCCGACACCGCCCTCGCCCGGCTCGGCGGCGGCGACCTCGGATACTGGGTTTCCACGGTCAAGGGGTCGCTGTTCGTCCTCGCGTCCGCCGGCCTGGTCTACGCCCTCGTCCGCCGGGACCTCCGCGACCTGTCCCGCGCCACGACGTTGCTCCGGGCCGTGGCCGACGGGTCCACGGACGTGATGTTCGTCAAGGACCGGGACGGGAAGTACCTGTTCGTGAACGCGGCCGCGGCCGGGTTCGTCGGCCGGACGGTGGCCCAGGTCCTCGGCCAGGACGACACCGCGTTCTTCCCGCCGGACGAGGCGAAGCGGATCCGGGACCGGGACCGCGAGGTGATGGCGTCCGGCCGGGCCGAAACCCGCGAGGAGCAGCTCACCCCCGGCGGCGTCCGCCGCACGTACCTGGTCATGAAGGCCCCGTACCGGGACGCGGCCGGGGCCGTCGTCGGCGTCGTCGGCGTGTCCCGCGAGATCACCGGGCGAAAGGCGGCCGAGGAGGACCTCGAGCGGGAGCGGACGCTCCTGCGGACGCTACTCGACACCATCCCGGACAAGATTTTCACGAAGGACGCGGCCGGCCGGTTCGTCCTCAGCAACCGCGGGCACGCCGAGACTGTCGGCGCGGCGTCCGACACCGCCCTCGTCGGCAAGACAGTGTTCGACCTCCACCCCCGCCACCTCGCGGAGCAGTACCACGCCGACGACCAGCGGGTCCTCCGGGACGGCGAGTCGATCTTCGACCGCGAGGAGCTGATCCGCAACGCGAACGGCCGCGACGAGTGGCACCACATGATCAAGACGCCGCTGCGGGACCGGGACGGCCGCGTCGTCGGGCTGGTCGGCATCGGCCGGAACATCCAGGAACTGAAGGCCCGCCAGCGGGCGCTCGAGGGGAGCGAGGCGAGCCTGGCCCGCGCCCAGCGGATCGCCCACGTCGGCGACTGGGAGCAGGACTTGACCGCCGACCGCCTCCGGTGGTCGGCCGAGGTGTACCGCATCTTCGGCCGGGAGCCGGAGGGGCGGGACCTGCGGCAAGAGGACTTCTTCCGCCGCGTCCACCCGGACGACGCGGCGGCGGTGAAGGCGGCCGTCGCGGCCGCGGTGGCGGACAAGCGGACGTACAGCCTGGACCACCGGATCGTCCGGGCGGACGGCGAGGTCCGGTTCGTCCACGAGTCGGCGGAGCCGGTGTACGACGCGGCCGGCCGCCCGGTCGCGCTCGTCGGCACGGTCCAGGACATCACCGACCGCAAGAAGGCCGAGCGGGCGCTCCGGGAGAGCGAGGACCGCTACCGGCGGCTCCTGGACGTGCTGCCCACGGCCGTGTTCGTGAACACCGGCGGCCGGATCGTCTTTTGCAACCCGGCCGTCTGCCGGCTGTTCGGCGCGGCCGACCCGGCCGAGGTTCTCGGCAAGACGCCGTTCGACCTGTTCCACCCGGACTGCCACGACCTGATCCGCGAGCGGATCGACCGCATGAAGCGGACCGGCGAGCCGGTCCCCGGCGTCGATAAGAAAATCGTCCGGCGGGACGGCCGGACCGTCCCCGTCCACGTCGTCGCCACGCCGGTCCGGGACCGGGGCGAGATTTCCCTCATCGTCGCGCTGTACGACCTGACCGAGCGGGAGCGGTCCACCGGCCTGTTGCGGTCCGTGATGGAGAGCGTGACCGACCCGATCATCACGGCGACCGAGGCCGGTGTCGTCGTCTCGGCGAACCAGGCCACCCGGCGGGTGTTCGGGTACGGCCCGACGGAGATCGTCGGGCGGAACGTCCGCGTCCTCCTCCCGGACCCGCGGCTGACGGCCCTGACCGACTGCCTGGGCGGGGCCGACCGCGAGTTCGTCGCCGCGCGGAAGGACGGGGCGACGTTCCCGGTCGAGCTGACGGTGACCGAGTTCCAAACGGACGGCGACCGGCACGTCACGGCCGTCGTCCGCGACATCACGGCCCGCAAGCGGCTGGAGGAGCAGTTCCGGCAGGCGCAGAAGATGGAGGCCGTCGGCCGGCTCGCCGGCGGCGTCGCCCACGACTTCAACAACATGCTCACCGTCATCAACGGGTACTCGGACCTGCTGCTCATCGCGATGCCGTCGAAGGACACGAACCGGGCGTCCATCGCCGCCATCCGCGACGCCGGGGAGCGGGCCGCCGGGCTGACGGCGCAGCTGCTGGCGTTCAGCCGGAAGACGGTCGTGCAGCCGAAGGTGCTCGACCTGAACGAGGTCATCACCGCGTCCGAGCGGCTGCTCCGGCGGCTGATCGGCGAGGACGTGGTCCTCACGACCGCCCTCGCCCCGGCCCTCGGCCGGATCAAGGCCGACCCGACGCAGGTGGAGCAGGTGGTGATGAACCTGGCCGTCAACGCCCGCGACGCGATGCCGACCGGCGGCCGGCTCACGATCGAGACGCGGAACGCGGCCGTCGGCGGGCCGGCCGCCGACGACCCGCTGGAGCCGGGGGCCTACGTGCTCCTGTCCGTGTCCGACACCGGCAGCGGCATGACGGAGGACGTGAAGGCGAACATCTTCGAGCCGTTCTTCACCACCAAGGGGCCGGGGAAGGGGACCGGGCTGGGGCTGT
>NZ_JCABYM010000122.1:0-22903 GCF_059499385.1 Limnoglobus sp.
GCCGCCGGGTGAGGGCGCGTTACCCGGCGGCTTACGCCGCTCGGCTCGCCGGGTGAATGTCTGTTAGACGAGGTGGTCCGTCAGAAGCTCATCCACCGTCCACGGGCACGGGGCCGGGAACGTCGCGGCGGGTAGGTTGGTCTCCGCCGTGACCCGCTCGACGGCCTTCGCGTAAACGTCCGCCAGCACCGCCTCCGCGTGGTTCCGCAACACGCCGCTGGCGAGCAGACCCTCGAGTTCCTGCCGTTGCTCTACGATCGTGGCCTTCCAACTGCCCGACCGCTTGTCCGGCTGGTGCGTCCACTTCAACAGGTGGGCCAGCAGCACGATCAGTCGGCTCTCCACTTCCCGGCGGTCGCGGCGGGCCATGTCGGAAAGGTACTCCGCGAGGGTGGCCGGGTCGATCTGGTCGAGCCGCCCGGCGCGGGCGAGCGCGGCCGTGGCGTCGAGCCACGCCGTCTCGTCCGCGTCGTACAGTTCCGCCAGTGCGTGTGCCGTCCGCTGAACCATCCGAACGTCCTCGACCTAACCCGTAGCCTATCAGACAACATCGCGGCGTGCCAACGGTCAGCAGCACCCCGGCGCGGCGCAGCCGTCGGCGGCGAGCGGGACGCCGCAGCGGTCCTTCGCCAGGCAGTCGGTGTGCTTCGCGCCGAGCGTCAGCAGCACGCCCCGCGGCGTGACCTCCGCCCCCGCCAGCGGGTACTGCGAGATTGCCGTGCCTTCGTACTCGACCTCGACCGGCAAGTCGTCCGAGCCGAGCATCGGGGCGGCCAGTTTCAGGATGCCGGCCAGCTTCGTCGCGTCGAGCCGGTGGTCGGCGTCGGCGGCGACCCAGACTTGAATGAGGCAGGTGGTGGAAGATCGGCGGGTTCCGCCGCAGTCGATGAAGTCCTTTTGGACGCGGCCGACCTCGGTGACGTGGAAGTGCGGCGGCACGAACTCGCCGCCCGGCAGCATCACGTGCAGGCCGGCGGCCGGCGATTGTTCGAGCAGGGCGCGGAGGTCGCGGACGGTCATGATCGGCTCCTGACGGAATGATTGTTATACTTAGCAGGGTGGGAATTGTTGCTGGTTGAGGGGGCGCGATGTTTGATCGAATCGCAAGGAACGCCGACGTTCTGAACGGTAAGCCCGTCATTAAAGGGACGCGGATCAGCGTCGAACTCGTCCTCGAATGGATCGCATCCGGGGCGACGGTTCGGGACATCGTGCGGCAGTACCCGACCCTGACGACGGACGACGTGGAACAGGCGGTTCAATTCGCGGCCGCGAACCTACGGAACGACGTGTTCCTCACGGCGACCGTCACCGCATGAAGCTCGGCGACTTCAACCTGCTGACGGACGAGAACATCGACGCCACGGTGGTCGCGCACCTGCGGTCCCTCGGGTTCGACGTGCTGGACGTGAAGGAACAGGGCTGGCACGGGTTGACGGACGTGGACCTCATCCGCCGGGCGTTCGCGGGGAATCGGGTCTTGTTGACCCACGACGGTGACTTCGGGTCGTTGGTCGTACTCAACGGCGAACCGGTCGTCGGCATCGTTTATCTACGGCCCGGCCACATCGACCCGCAGTTCACCATCGACACCATCAACGCCGTCCTGGCCGCCGACCCGGACGTGACGCCGCCGTTCCTCCTGGTCGCGAAACGGGCCGGGACTCAAGTTCAAATTCGCGTCCGGCACGTAACGCCGTGAGGGTCACACCGTCTTCCGCAATCGCAGGATCGGGCGGGCCAGCACGGCGAGGATGCCGAGCGTCATCGCGGCCGCGCCGAAGAACAGGAACCGCGGCAACGGCCGCTTGTCGTAGTCCGCCGCCGGCGGCACGCCGGCCGGCACCAGGTCGTAGTGCGTCACCCCGCCGAGGACGAACTTCGACACGTCCACCCGCTTCCCCGCCCGCACGTCTTTGTGCAGCTCCAGAATCTCCGCGCCGGGGCCGTCCTCGAAGACGTGCCGCACCACCTCGCCGAGCGATTGCGACGGCCCCGCCGACGGCTTCGTGCCGCCCTCCACTTCGCGGCCGTCGTCCGTCTTCAATTTGAAGTAGACCGGCCGCCCGTGCCCGAGGCCCAGTTCCAGCAACTCGCCGGACGCCACCGCGGCGCGGTCCGTCACCTCCGGGGCGAGGCCGAACCGCGTCGCCGCGAACACCACGAAGAAGAACAGCAGCGACGCCGAGATCGCGCCGACGATGTTCACCGCGTTGCTCGCCGCGATCATTTCACCCTTCCGCTCCTTCGGGGCCTTGTGCTGGAGGAGCGTGAACAGCGGCACGATGTAGAACCCGGTGAACCCGCCGATGGCCACGATGCACGCCACCAGCGTCGGCAGCGTGTCGATGAACGACGCCGCCCCGATGAGCGCCGCGATCATCCCGACCGCGCCGACGAGGACGAGCCGCAACTCGACGCGGCGGCCGGACAGCCACCCGGCGGCCGGGCTGCCGAGGCCGATGCCGAGGGCCACGCTACCGACGACGACGCTCGTTTTCAGCTCGTCCCACCGCGGGTTCTGCGACTCGCCGAGCATGTACACGGCCGCCCGCATGAACGCGACGACGAACGTGAAGAACGCGATCCCCTGGGCCGCCAGCCGCAGGGCCGGGTCCGCGAACAACTGCTTCACGTTGCCGACGATCGGGGCGTACACGTAACTCGGGAACGGCCGCGTCGGGTTCGCCGCCGGCATCTTGCGGATCAAGTAGCTGGCGACCGCCCCGACCACGGCGAGGCCGAACAGGATGAACCCGACGACGACCTCGTTGCCGAGGAACAGGTACGACAGCACGCCGCCGGACACCGTGCCGAGGATCACGGCCAGGAACGACAGCGATTCGAGCAGCCCGTTCCCCTTCGACAGCAGGTGCGGCGGCAGAATCTCCGGCATGACGCCGTACTTCGCCGGGACGAAGAACGCCGAGTGCGTGCCCATGAGGAACACGGTCGCGAGGACGAGCCACGGGCCGACGACGGGTTCGCCGTTCCGCCCGAGGTAGAACCCGGCGATGGCGACGGCCGTGATCGCGACCTCGGCGAGCTTCCAGAAGATGAGCGCGTTCCGCTTCGAGTACCGGTCGGCCAGCCACCCGGCGACGGTGCAGAAGATGGCCCACGGGGCGTAGAACAGGATCGGCATCAGCGAGATGGCCGAGCGTTCGGTGAGCGCCTGCGTGTTGATGGCGAAGAACATGGCGGCCGCGTGGATGGCCTGGTCGTTGAACGCGGCGAGGAACTGCGCCACGAGCAGGCCGATGAACGTGCGGTTCGCGAGCGTGCCGGTCTTCGGCGCGTTGGGAGAGAGTTCGGCGTCGTGCATCGGGACAGTCTATGATCGGACGCCGGGAAGGTCGCGTGGTTCACCCGCCGCGGCCCGGCGATAGACTGACCCCTTTCACGCCGACAAGGACGCCCCGCGAATGGACATCGAGCTGAACCCGTTCTACGCCTTCTCGTTCATCGCCGCCCCGGCCGTCCTGACGAACGCGTCGGCCGTCCTCACGCTCAGCACCAGCAACCGATTGGCCCGCGCCGTCGATCAGACGCGGGAACTCGCCGCCGAGTTGGAGCGGATGAAGTTGCTCAGTACCGTGCCTGCCCAGGACAAGCTGAAAGAGCTGAACGCCTACCAGCAGCGGATGCTCATGCTCATCTGGGCGCTGCGGGACTTCTACGTGTCGCTCGGCTGCTTCGCCAGCACGACGCTGCTGGCGCTGATCGGGTCCGGGTCGGCCCCGCACGTCGTGGCCGGGGTGACGTGGGCGCTGGAGGTCGTGGCCGTCGGCATCGCGCTGGTGGCCGTCGCGGCGATGGCCCGCGGGTCGTGGCTGCTCGTGCGGGAGACGCGGATCGCGGTGGCCGTCCTCAGCGACCGGGCGAACCGGTTGCAGCAGCACTTCCACTCCCGTGCCGTCGCGCCGGACGAGCTGCCGAACCCCGGCCCGCTGGCGGAGCCGGAGTTGTAAGGCCAGACTTCCGAAGTCCGGCTTCGACTTCGGAAGTCGATCCCGCGCGGCGGCGTCCGCGGTGTCCGCAAACGCCCCTCCTACCGTTCGACTTCCGAAGTCGAAGCCGGACTTCGGAAGTCGGGTTCCTTGCCTTCCCCGCAAATCCCGGCTAGGTTGTGGCGAACCCCTTCCCACCGAGGCCCGGCCATGCTGTTCGCCAACGAACCCGTCTTCAACCCGTGGCACGCCCAGACGTTCGAGATGTCGCTGATCGCGGCCGGGGCGTTCGGGCTGCTCGGCATCGCCCTGCTGGCCGTCGGGTTCAAAATCTTCGAACTCATCACCCCGCGGCTCGACATCGAGAAAGAGCTGGCCGAAAAGAACATCGCCGTCGGCATCATGGTCGGGGCCGTGCTCCTCGGCATCGCCCTCATCGTCACGCGGGCCATCGGCTGATTCCCATGCGCAAGAGCCGCACCATCAACCTGCTCCTCCTCGGCGGCAGCATCCTGTCGTTCTCGATGTGCGTCTGCGCCGGGTGCGGGCGGCACAACCAACCGTCCGCCCGCGCCCCCTACGACCCGGCGTGGCACGACGCCCAGGGGAACCCGATCGCGAAGGAGTGGAAGACCGACGAGAACGGGAAGCGCGTCCCGGTGCAACCGGCGTTCGACGCGGCCGGCAAGCCGATCCAGTTCGACGAGAACGGCAACCCGGTCGCCCCGGCCGGGTACTACACGACCTCCTCGACGAGCGGCTCGCACTACCACCGGTCCGGCGGCGGGTGGTGGCCGTACATCTTCGCCGGCCGCTCGTCGTCGAGCTACGGCCCGACGTACCGGTCCGGGCCGACGAACACCGGCGGCACGTACTTCGGCGGGTCGAAGCCGGGCAGCAGTTCGGCCCCGTCGTCGTCACGGCCGGGCGGCTCGTCGAGCAGCAGCGGGTCGGTCAGCCGCGGCGGGTTCGGCGGCAGCGCGTCGCACGCGTCGGGCGGGAGTTCGTCGTGAAGCAGCTCGTCATCGTCGTGAAGCCGTTCCGGGCGGAGGCCGTTCTCGCCGCGCTCGCCGAGGTCGGGGTGACGGCGTGCGTCGTCCGGGAGGCGAAGGGGTACGGCCGGCAGAAGGGCTACCTCGACCGCTACCGCGGCAGCGAGTACAGCACCGCCTACCTGCCGAAGGTGGAGATCACGGCCTGGGTGGAGGACGCCACCCGCGACGAGATCGCCGACCGCGTGGCGAAGGCGGCCCGCACCGGGCGGATCGGCGACGGCAAGCTGTTCGTCGTCCCGACGGCGTGGGACGCGATCGAGTTCTAGAAATCAGAGGTCAGAGGTCAGAAGAAATGTCTTTTCTGATCTCTGATGTCTGACCTCTGACCTCCGGGGCAGCGGCCGGCAGGCGGATGGTGAACTTCGTGCCGCGGCCGACCTCGCTCTGGACCGTCATCGTGCCGCCGTGGGCGACGACGATTTTGCGGGCCGTCGCCAGGCCGAGGCCGTTGCCGTTCGTCTTCGTCGTCCGGAACGGCTGGAACAGCTTCGCCCGCACGTCCGGCGGGATGCCGACGCCGGTGTCGATCACGTCCAGTTCCACGAACCCGTCCGCCGCCCGCGACTGCAGCGTCAGCGTCCCGCCGTTCGGCATCGCGTCCTCGGCGTTGAGCATCAGGTTCAAGAGCACCTTCTCGAACATCTCGCGGTCGAGCGCCACCGGCGGCAGGTCGGCGGCCGGGTAGAAGTTCACGACGACGTTCTGGAGGCGGGCCGTCGGCGCGATGAAGTCCACCATCCGGCCGACCACGTCGTCGAGCTTCGTCGGCTCGCGGTGTAGGTCCTCGACGCGGGCGAACCGGAGGAAGTCGTTCGACAGATCGACGAGCCGCTGGCACTCCGATGTCATGAGCTGGATGCGCTCGAGGGCGCGGCGCTCGCGTTGCGTCTGCGGGTTCTCGAAGTCCTCGCCGAGGAGTTGGAGGTTGAGCAGGACCGTGCCGAGGTGGTTCTTCATGTCGTGGATGAAGCCGCCGGTCGTCTCGGCGAGGTCGATCAGCTGCTGCGTGACGGGATCGGACATGGGTGAACCTTGACTTCCGAAGTCCGGCTTCGACTTCGGAAGTCGGACCGGCAACGACTGCCACACAGACGCGAGTGGCGAGCCGAGGCGGGGGGGGGCGGGGGGGGGGGGGGGGGGGGACCACCGCGCGGGGCCCCCCACCCCCCCCCCCCCCCCGGGGGGGGGCCGCCCGGGGGGGGGCCCCCGGGGGGTGGGGGGCCCCCCCCCGGGGGGCCCCCCGCCCCTCGGCTCGCCACGACCTCCATTTGTCCCCGCGGGGGATCGACTTCCGAAGTCGAAGCCGGACTTCGGAAGTCGGGCGTTCGTCGCGGAACGTTGCTGATTTGATACGGATTTCACCGCCGGATGAGCTTCAGCGTCAACACGACGGCGATGGCCGCCACCACCGCGTCGGCGGCGAACACGCCGAGGTGCAGCGGGACCTTCCCGTCCCGGCCCATGTTCGACCCGGCCAGCAGGATCGGGTAGTACACGATCACCGTCGGCAAGAAGCACGTCACGAACGAACTCAGGTAGTCGGCCCGGTTCGCCCGGATGCCGACCGGCACGCCGACCAGCGCGAACACCAGACACCCCAGCGCCAGCGCCGGCCGCATGTAGTACTCGTTCTCCGTGTTCCGCATCGACCGGTACTGGTCCTGGATCAGGTACTTCAACGACCCCGCGTGCTTCAGCAGGAACTCGCGGCTCGTCGGGTCCGGGGCGGTCGCGGCGGACTGCTCGGTCGCCCGCAGTTCGCCCTCCAGCTTCGTGATGGCGGCCCGAATCTCGGCCGCCTTCGCCGGGAGCGCGTCCCAGATCAGGTTCATCGGCCGGTTGCTCAGGTCCTTCTGCGAGAACATCTCCGGCAGCGGGACGCCGATCGGCCGGGTCGCGTCCGCGGTGAACTGCGTCGAGCCGTCCCCGCCGACCCACCGGTCCGGGTCGATGAACAGCATCGGCTGCGCCGTCGGGTTGTCGGCGTCCGGCATCACCACCCGCAGCCGGGCCTCGCGGGCGCGGGCCACGAAGTCGTAGTCCCCGGTCGGCGCTTCCTTCCCGGTCCCGTCCTTCACCATCTGCTTCCGCTTCAGCACCACGTCCACCAGCCGCGTGCCGATCACGTCCTTCACGTGGATGACGTAGGGGAAGTTCCCGGCCTTGAACGTCCGGTCCCGCTTGAGCAGGTTGTAGAGCAACTCCTCCGGGTTCCGGAGGATGCGCTTCTGCAACTCCGCCTGCGTCTGCGGGATGACCGAGTGGGCGAGGGCGAACGTCGCGCCGCTCGTCAGCAGGCCGAGGAGGACGGCGGGGCGGATGATGGTGTGCAGGTTGACGCCGGCCGCCTTCATGGCGACGGCCTCGTTGTCGTGGGCGATCCGGCCGTAGACCACGCACGTCGAGAACAGCGTCGTGGCCGGGATCGTGTACGGCAGCGTGTACGGGATCAGGAGCGGGATGGCGGTGAGCGTCTGGACGAGCGACAGCCCGAGCTGGCTGGCCTGCTGGATGACGAGGCCGATGAGGAACAGCCCGGTCAGCCCGGTGAGCGTGAGCGCGAAGACCTTCAGCAGCTCGAAGAAGATCACGCGGTGCAGGATGCCGCCGAGCAGGAACACGTTGAACCCCTTATTTCTCGCCGGTCGCCCGGGCCGTCGGCGTCGTCCGGGTGCGGGCCTTCACCCGCTCCGCCACCGCCTTGAACGGGTCGGTCACGAACGGCACGACCCGCGGCTCGTACTTCATCTCGCCGTCCGGCTTCCGCGTCACCTCGATCTTGAACAGCTTCTCGCTCACCATCGCCGTCACGTCGCCGAACGGCGTCGTCAGCCACCGCTGGAGCGTCTGCGACCAGATCGTGTAGAAGTCGAACTTCACGTACTTGCCGGTCATGTCGAGTTCGCCGGCCCCGCCGAGGCTGAGGGCCGTGCCGAGCAGGTCCACGTGATCGACCCGGACGCGGTCGCCGCGGACGGTGAACGTCGCGTGGGCCTCCTCGAACGCCGTCTTGTCCGGGGCCTGCAGCTTCAGCGCCTTCGTCAGCGCCACGATCGGCGGCAGGTTGTAGATGTGGCCCCGGTCCACGTCCGCCTTGCCGTACCCCTGCAGCATCTGCTTGCCGGTCGCGGGGTCGGTGGCGGTTTCGAGCAGGATGCTCGCCTGGGCCGCCCCCTCCAGCTTCGCGCCGCCGCCCACGTTGTGGAACCGCGCCACGTCTTCCAGTCTTATGTCGGTCGCCGTGAGCGAGAGCCTATAGCGGACCGGGGCGGAAAGCACAACCCGGCCCGTGCCGCCGACCGTCCCGTTGAACACCGTCCCCTGGAGGTCCGTGAACTTGAACGCCGGCGGCAGCCGGCCGCCGGGCTTCGCCGGGTCCACCTCCTGCGGGTCGGCGTCGAACGTCGCCTTCACCGCCGCCGCCGGGTGATCGGCGATGAGGGCCGACTCCAGCCAGAGGTTGCCGGCCACCTTCCCCAGGTGCGTCGGGTGGTAGCGGCCGGAACACGCGAGCTTGCCGACCGCCTTCTCGCACGGCACGCCGGCGTCGAACGCCGCGCCGAGCAGCCGCAACTCGCCCTGCCAGTAGAGTTCGGGGTCGGGGGAAGATGAAGGGGTGAGGGGGTGAACGGGTGAAGGGGTGAAAGAAGAGTCGGCCGTGAGGACGACCAGGTGCTTCATCGTCAACTCGGCGGGGCCGCGGAGGTTGACCTCCTTCACGCCGTCGCGGAGGCCCTTCGGCAGCGCGTCGAGCAGGGCGTCGTCCACGACCAGCGGGGCCACGTCCAGCTTGCCGAGGTTCGCCCAGACGCGGCCGTCGTCGTAGAGGCGGACTTCGGCCGCGTTCAGCCCCAGCCGGGACGGGCCGTGGCGGGCGACGAGGTGTTCGAGCTTCACCCGCGTGCCGTCGAACCGCAGCTTGCCGGCCAGCTCGTCCATCCGGTACGCGAAGAACTCCGGCGTGACGCTCGGCCCCTCGAAGTTGAACGCGAGCGTCAGGTCCGTCGCCGGGTCGAACGCCGGTTCCGGCGTCCGCACCGCGGACGCGAGCTGATCGACCGGCGACGCGATCTTGAGCGCCGTCGGCCCCAGGGTTTCCTTCTTCGGCGGGGCGGCGCGGTCGATCACGGCCAGGTCCACGGCGAACGTCAGCTTCCCCCTCGGCCGCAGCACGTCCGTCACCGTGTCGAGCTTGACCGCGGCCAGCGCCTCGCGGAACTTCTCGTCGATCGGGCAGTCCTTGCCCCAGACGTGCAGCGTCAACTTGCGGTCGGGGCTGTTCGGGATCGGGTCGTTGTCCCCCTTCATCCAAACCGTGCCGCCGGCGTGCCGGGCGGTGAGGTCGCGAATTTCGATCCGGTCCGTCTCCGGCAGCGGCGCGACCGGCCCGCCGGGGCGGATCGGCCGCGTGCCGTCGTTGGTCGTGACGAAGATGTTGACCTTCGCCTTGCCGTGGTCGAGCGGGTACGGGAACGTCTTGTAGTTCAGGGAACAATCGTACACGTTCAGGCGGAACGTGTTCTCCATGAGGTTCACGCCCGCCTCTTGTTTGACCTCGACGGTGAAGTCGCCGCGGCCGCTAGCCCGGAGGCTGCGGACGAGGGCGCGGTACTTCTCCCGGTGAAGGGCGTTCGCGAGCACGTCGTCGATGGGGATGTTCGTTCCGGTCAGCTTGAGCGCGACGAACGGGTCCGGGCCGGGGCCGCGGACGACGCCCGTCACGTCGATCCGCTGGCCGCCCGCCGTGCCGGCCAGCTCGACCGTCGCCTCCTCGGCGTCCGGCGTGACCGTCTGGCGGATCAGGCCCGTCACGCCCGTGAGCGGGTAGCGGAACTTCTCGTACAGGATGTTGAGCTTCGTCGGCCGCAGGTCGAACTCCCGCTTCCACGTCGTCGTCGCCGGGCGGTTGAACCGGTAGCCGACCGCGACCGTGCCGGACGGGTTGAACTTCGGGCGGAACTTCTTCAACTCCTCGGGCACGCGGTCGAAGAAAGCGTCATCGACGGCGAGGTCGGACATGGAGAAGTCGATCCGCTCGACCTGCTCCTCGATCTTCGCGATCAGGGACGGTTCCGCTTCCTTCGTCCGGGCCGCGAGTTGCGCCGGCACGCCGGACGGCGACGGGATCGGCGCGGCCGGGAGTTTCGGCGCGAGGGTTCGCGTCTCGAACGAGAGTTGCACCGTCGCCGGGCCGAGCTTCGCCGTGAGCCGTTCGAGTGTGACCTTGCTGTCCTTCAGGTTCGCGACGGCCTCGATCTTCTCCAGCGGGGCCGGGAGCATGTCGTCCGTGAACCGGCCGTCCTTGAGCGTCAAGTGAACGTCGTACTTGGCGGGCTGGCCCGGCTCCGTGAGGAGGTCGGCCTTCACGGCCGCCTTGCCGGTCAGCTTGTTCAGGTAGTCCGCCAGGTCCGGCCGCACCGCCCCGACGACGCCGGCGAGCGGCGGGCCGAGAACCACGTCCGGGACTTCGGTGCGCAGGGCGAGCTGGCCGGTCCCGCGGTTCAGCGTCGCGGCCATCGAGAACTTGAGGCCGAGCTGGTTCGCGACGGTGGCGAGCGCCGCCCCCTTGATGTTCAGGAACAGCGGGGCCGGGTCGTTGACGATGGTGAAGTTCGCGTCCGTGAGCGTCACCGGCGGCAGCTTCCGCGGGCTGCGGTCGAGGACCGTGACGGTCGCCTTCGTCACCACGAACGTCGGCAGCGCCGCGGCCGTCGGCCCCGGCTGGCTCAGCCCTTCGAGGCTCCAGACGCCGTCCGGCCCGCGCTCGAGCGCGAGCGTCGGGCCGTCGAGTTCCACCTTGCGGATGACGAGCCGGCCGCGGTTGATCTGCTCCTTGTCGTGGTAGATCGTGCCGCTCGGGGCGCGGAAGAACGGCGCGGCCGCGCCGCGGCGGGTGATCGTCAGGTCGCGGACGGAGATGCCGCCGAAGACGCGGATGTGGGCCGACCCGACGGTGATGTCCGTGTCCGGGAACTGCTCGCCGAGGGTGGACAGGAGGGCGGTGCGGACGGCTTCCGGGCTGACGTAGGACTGCGCCCACCAGAGGCCGTAGCCGACGGCCGCGAGGACGGCGAGTATGACGCCGCGAACGATCCAGGTGCGGAGGGCCATCCGTTGCCGTCCGGGTAGCAGGTGCGCCGGGCAGACCCGGCGGTGCGGGATGATAAGCAGGGTCGGCAGGGGCGTCAACGGGAAGCCGCGGTTAGCGGGCGACCCGTCGGGTCGCCCACGAACCTCCCAGAAGTGAGACTTCCGCGGCCCCGGCGTCTCACTTCTGGGAAACCGAATTTCCTTGAAACCAGTTGGCTGCCGCGGGTCGGGGCGGTTCCTACATTGCGAGAACACGAAAACGGGTCACTCCGTCCCGAACGAAAAAGGATGCTCGGCATGGCGACCGAAGCCCCGCCCGCCCCGGCCCCGGAAACGCCGGTCGTGAACACGACCCGCCGCGGCATCGCCACGGCCGCGTTCAGCCTCGGGCTGTGGGGGTCGCTCACGTTCTGGTGGTTCCCGTTCGGCATGTGGGTCGGCCTCATCGCCCTGACCCTCGGCACGGTCGCCAACTGGCGGGGGTGGCGGGCCAACAGCAACGGCGACAGCCTCGCGACCGCCGGGCAGGTCCTCGGCGCGATGGCCGCGGCCGCGTGCTACACCTGCTACCGGGTCATGCAGTACTACTTCGAGAACTACACCCCGAACTGGCCGTAACCCCCGGCCGGCGACGCGGTTTCGCACTCGACGATTCATCCGGAGGCAGTCGATGCCCCAAGTCTTCCCGAAGAGCATGAACCCGATCGCTCGGATCATGCTGCTCTCCATCCCGGTGATCGCCGCCAGCACCGGCGTGGCGCTGGCCGCGTTCTTCCGGTCCGACTACGTCACCGGCCGCAACGAGATCGTGGACCAGCCGATCCCGTTCAGCCACCTGCACCACGTCAGCCAGCTCGGGATCGACTGCCGGTACTGCCACACGGCGGTGGAAAGCTCCGCCCACGCCGGCATCCCGCCGACGAAGACGTGCATGAACTGCCACCAGCAGGTGTGGAACGGGGCCGACCTGCTCGACCCGCTCCGGAAGAGCTACGCCACCGAGACGCCGATCGCCTGGACGAAAGTTCACAACGTCCCGCACTACACGTACTTCAACCACAGCATCCACGTCGGCAAGGGCGTCGGGTGCGTCTCCTGCCACGAGCGGATCGACCAGATGCCGCTCGTCTACCAGTCGAAGACGCTGCTCATGGAGTGGTGCCTGGACTGCCACCGCCACCCGGAGAAGAACCTGCGGCCGAAGTCCGAGGTGTTCAACCTCGGGTGGACGCCGGCCCACGGCACGACCGACACGGACGGCAAGAAGTACGGCCCGGCCGAGGGGACCGGCACGCAGGCGGAGTTGGGCCGCCACCTGAAAGAGAAGTACCTCGTCCGCGACGAGAAGACGCTGACGAACTGCAGCATCTGCCACCGCTGACGCAAGCGCGGGTCGCGGACCTCGGAACTCGGACCTAAAAACCCGGCTTCCTGGTCTTCGATCCGAGTTCCGAGATCCGCGATCCGAGATGGTGTGACATGGCTCTCGACTTCGACACCACGAACGGCGAACCGACCGGGGCGGGGTCCGCGCCCGAGCAGTTCCACTCGCTGGAACACCTGCTCGGCACGCCGGAGTTCCAGCGCGCCCTGAAGGACGAGTTCCCGGAAGACGCCTCGGAGTGGCTCGACCCGGTGTCCCGGCGGCGGTTCCTCGCGCTGTCCGGGGCGTCGCTGGCGCTCGCCGGGGCGGTCGGGTGCAACCCGTCGTTGAAGCCGGCGTCGCAGAAGAAGATCATCCCCTACGTCAAGAAGCCGGAAGCGATCACCCCCGGCGTGCCGCTGTTCTTCCCGACCGCCATCACCCTCGGCGGCGTCGGCCTCGGCGTACTCGTCAAGAGCCACGAGGGGCGGCCGATCAAGGTCGAAGGGAACCCGTCGCACCCCGGCAGCCTCGGCGCGACCGACGTGTACGCGCAGGCCGCGCTCCTCGGTGTGTACGACCCGGAGCGATCGAAGGGCGTCACCGAGAAGGGCCAGCCCGCGACGTGGGAGAAGGCCCGCGCCGCGCTGGCCGCCCTCGTCGGGGCGCAGGTCGCGAAGGGCGGGGCCGGGCTGCGGGTCGTCACCGAGGCCGTCGCCGCCGGGACGGTGCTGGCGACCATGCTCGGCGAGCTGAAGGCGAAGCTGCCGGGCATGAAGTGGATTCAATACGAAGCCGTCGGCCGGGAGAACGCCCTGAAGGGCGTGAAGGCCGCCTACGGGAAGTACCTGACGCCGATCTACGAGCTGGCGAAGGCCGACACGCTGGTGGCGATCGACAGCGACATCGAGTCGCACTGCGCCGGGGCCGGGGTGCGGAACATCCGCGCCGCGATGAGCCGCCGCAAGGTCCGCATCCACGAAGACCGGCGGTCCGCGGACGGCGTGCCGCTCGACCGGCTCAGCCGCATCTACGCCGTCGAGTCGATGGTCAGCGGGTTCGGCGGCGTCGCCGACCACCGGCTGCCGCTCAAGCCGAGTGAGATCGAGTCGTTCGTCCGGGAACTCGCGAAGGAACTCGGCGTCGCCGGCCCCGCCGCCGGGCCGCTCCCCGACCGGGCGAAGGCGTGGGTGAAGGCCGTCGCCGAGGACTTGAAGGACGCGAAGAAGCCGGGCGTCGTGGTCGGCGGCGAGACGCTGTCCGTCGCGGCCCAGAACCTGATCCACGCGATCAACGACAAGATCAACGCGGTCAAGAACGGCATCGTCCGGTTCGTCGAGCCGGTCCAGGCCGGCCTCACCGGGCCGGACGCCGACGCGGTCGCCGACGGCACGGCGTCGCTCAAGGCGCTCGCGGACGAGATGAACGCCGGCAAGGTGGACGCGCTGCTCGTCCTCGGCGGGAACCCGGCGTTCACCGCCCCGGCCGACCTCGGGTTCGCCGCCGCCCTCCAGAAGGTCACGACCACCTTCCACCTCGGCCTCTACCAGGACGAGACCGCCACGCTGACGACATGGCACGTCAACGCCGCGCACGAACTCGAAGCCTGGGGCGACGCTCGCGCCTACGACGGCACGGCCACGATCCAGCAGCCGATGATCTCGCTCCACGGCGGGAAGTCGATCCTGGAAGTCGTCGGCGCGCTGCTGGACAAGCCCGGCTCGGCGGAAACGCTCGTCCGCGAGGCGTGGCAGAAGCACTTCACCGACAAGAAGCTGCCCGGCGAGTTCGACTCGTTCTGGCACAAGGGTATCGAGCGCGGCGTCGTCGAGGGCACGGCGTCCCCGGCGGCGATGGTCGCCGCGGCGGTCGTCGCCCCGGCCACGGCGTCCGCCCCGGCCCCGGCGACGAAGGCCGACGAGATCGAGCTGTCCTTCCGCCCGGACCCGACGCTCTACGACGGCCGGTTCGCGAACAACGGCTGGCTGCAGGAGACGCCGAAGCCGGTCACGCGGATCACCTGGGATAACGCGGCCCTCGTCAGCCCGCACACGGCCGAGCGGCTGAAGTGCGAGGTCAGCTACCGGTGGACCGGCGGCGAGCACGGCAGCCACGAGGTGGACAAGATCGAACTCACCGTGGACGGCCGCAAGGCCCGCGTCCCGGTGTTCGTCCTCCCCGGCCACGCGGACGACGTGATTACCCTGCACTTCGGGTACGGCCGCGAGAAGGTCGGCGTGGTCGGCAAGGGGACCGGGTTCAACGTCTACCCGTTGCGGACGACGGCGAACCTGTGGACGGTCGGCGGGATCAAGCCGCAGCCGGACTCGGCGGAGCGGACGCAGGAGAAGTACGTCCTCGCCTGCACGCAGGGCCAGCACGCGATGGAGGGCCGCCGCCCGGCCCGGCACGGGACGGCGACGCAGGCGGCGCTGGAACTGAAGGTCGAGGACCACGGCGACCACAAGCACTACCACATGAAGGACCACCACAAGGACGCCTTCAGCTTCGCCGACAACCCGCCGGTTTCCGCCGGCGAGAAGGATTTGATGCGGGCGCTCTTGCCCGGCACGCCGAAGGAGCGGGCGTGGCTGGCCGACCCGCACCACCCGCAGGAGTTCCACAAGAAGGGGTACAAGGACAACGTCCACAAGCACGAGGAGAAGGCGGACGCGACGAAGGAGGAGGCCGAGCACCACGAGCACGACAAGCGGCTCGTGCCGCTGACCCTCATCCAGGACCACCCGGACAACAAGCTCTACCGCCGGTGGGCCATGGCCATCGACCTCGGCGCTTGTACCGGCTGTTCGACGTGCGTGACGGCGTGCGTCGCCGAGAACAACATCCCGGTCGTCGGCAAGGCGGAAGTGACCCGCGGCCGGATCATGCACTGGATTCGGATCGACCGGTACTTCGCCATCCCGGAGGAGAAGGGCGGCACCGAGCCGGTGGACGCGAAGACGCGGGCGGAGAAGATGAAGCACGCCGCCGCCGACATCACCACGCACTTCCAGCCGGTCCTCTGCCAGCAGTGCGAGAAGGCCCCGTGCGAGCTGGTCTGCCCGGTCGCCGCGACCGCCCACAGTGCCGACGGCCTCAACGACATGGCGTACAACCGGTGCGTCGGCACCCGGTACTGTGCCAACAACTGCCCGTACAAGGTCCGGCGGTTCAACTTCCTCCAGTACGCCAACTACGAGAAGGACAACACCCTCCAGCTCGTGAACAACCCGGAGGTCACCCTCCGGACCCGCGGCGTGATGGAGAAGTGTACCTACTGCGTCCAGCGGATCCGCAACGCCGAGATCGAGGCGGAACGCGAGCACGACAACCCGAACCGGGTGAAGGTGAAGACGCCGCTGGGCGTCCGCCCGCTCATCGCGGAGGGCGAGGTGCGGACCGCCTGCCAGGCTGCGTGCCCGGCGAACGCGATTAGCTTCGGCGACCTGAACTACGACCAGTACGTCCCGGTGAAGAAGCAGGCCGACGGCACGTGGAAGGAAGAGGGCCGCCACCTGCCGTTCAGCGAGGTCGCCCGGTGGAAGCTGGAGGCGACGAACTACGGCCTGCTGGCGGAGCTGAACACGATGCCGCGGACGAGCTACCTCGCGGCGATCAAGAACCCGAATCCGAAGCTGGCGTAGCCGGCGAGGGTTTTGTTCCCTCCCCCCTTGGGGGGGAGGGTTAGAGAGGGGGGTCGGCTTCCTCCCACCGGCGCGATTGTCTGGGACGGGGGGAGGTTACCCCCCTCCCTAACCCTACCCCCCAAGGGGGAGGGAACAAGACAAGGGCCACCACCCACGGGGTGACGTGGCCCGTCGTGCCGAGGTTAAGAGTGCGTTCGGCCGGGCGTTGTCCGCCGAAGCGAAGCAGGAAGGGGCTGCATTTATGGCGACGGTGACCACACCGGCGACCCAGCCGACGACGGAACCGCAGGTCTTCACCGACGATGAGCACCTCATCGGCGGGAAGCAAACGCTCGTCACGATCGGCGAGAAGATCGGCAACGTCTGCCTCGGCGAGGTCCCCACGCCCAAGGGCTGGTGGATGCTGTTCCTCGTCGGGTTCACGCTCCTGCAGGCCCTCGTCCTCGGCCTCGCGTGGCTGTTCTACATGGGCGTCGGCGTGTGGGGCATCAACTCCCCGGTGTTCTGGGGCGTCGCCATCGTCAACTTCGTGTGGTGGATCGGCATCGGCCACGCCGGGACGCTGATCTCGGCGATCCTCTTGCTCATGCACCAGAAGTGGCGGACCTCCCTGAACCGGTTCGCCGAGTCGATGACGCTGTTCGCCGTCATGTGCGCCGGCATCTTCCCGCTCATCCACATGGGCCGGCCGTGGCTGGCGTACTGGCTGTTCCCGTTCCCGAACAACATGGCCGCGTGGCCGCAGTTCCGCAGCCCGCTCTGCTGGGACGCGTTCGCCGTCAGCACGTACTTCAGCGTGTCGCTGTTGTTCTGGTACATCGGCCTCATCCCGGACTTCGCGTACCTCCGCGACCGGGCGAAGACCCGCATCCAGCAACTCACCTACGGGTTCCTGGCGATGGGCTGGCGCGGGAGCGCCTACCACTGGCGGCGGTACGAGAAGCTGTACCTGTTGCTCGCCGGCCTCGGCACGCCGCTCGTGTTCAGCGTGCACACGATCGTGTCGTTCGACTTCGCCGTGTCGATCGTGCCCTTGTGGCACGCGACCATCTTCCCGCCGTTCTTCGTCGCCGGGGCGATCTTCGCCGGGTTCGCGATGGTCATCTGGCTGGCCATCCCGATCCGCCACTGGTACGGGATGCAGGACCTGATCACCGAGAAGCACCTGGACGTGTGCGCCAAGATCATGCTCGGGACCGGGCTGATGGTGTCCTACGGGTACTTCAGCGAACTCTGGATGGCGTGGTACAGCCAGGGGGCGTACGAGTGGGGGACGACCCTCCAGCGGATCTGGTACGGCCCGTACTGGTGGTCGTACTGGCTGCTCATCCTGACGAACACGATCATCCCGCAGCTCTGCTGGATGAAGCGGTTCCGGACGAACGAGGTCCTGCTGTTCCTGGTCGCCGGGTCGGTCCACATCGGCATGTGGTTCGAGCGGTACGTCATCATCGTGACGCTGTCGCGGGACCACCTGCCGAGCAGCTGGGGCCGGTACGCCCCGACGGTGTGGGACTACGCCGCGATGTTCGGGTCGCTCGGCCTGTTCCTCACGCTGTTCGCCCTGTTCATGCGGTTCCTGCCGATGATCTCGATCACGGAAATGCGGGAACTCCTACCCCGCCACGCGGGCGGCCGGGACGGGCACGCCGTCATGGAGAACGCCAAGTGAGCACGCCACAGACGCCGGAAACGTGGGGCCTGCTGGCCGAGTTCGACACGGCCGACGCCCTCATCACGGCCACCCGCAAGGCCCGCGAGGCCGGGTACACCCGGATGGACGGGCACAGCCCGTACCCGATCGGCGAGGTCGCCGACGAGCTCGGGTTCCCGCGGTCCGAGATCGGGGCCGTCATGTTCATCGGCGGCCTCGTCGGGGCCACGATGGGGTTCCTGATGCTCAACTGGGTGAGCTGGGTCGAGTACCCGCTCAACATCGCCGGGAAGCCGTACTTCTCGTGGTCGATGTTCATCCCGATCACCTGGGAACTGCTCGTGCTGACGGCGTCGGTCAGCGGCGTCGTCGGCCTCTTGGCCCTGTGCGGGCTGCCGATGCCGTACCACCCGCTGTTCAACGTCCCGGCGTTCGCGCGGGCGACCAGCGACGGGTTCTTCCTGTCGGTCGAGGGGATCGACCCGCGGTTCGACCTGGCGAACACGAAAGCCTTCCTGCATAGCCTGCCGGACGTGAAGAGCGTCGAGGAGGTCCCGGCGTGAACGAGTTCAACGGTCAAAAAGCAACGTTCAAAGGTCGGGCCGCCGGGTTCGTCGTCGTCGCGTGCGCGGCCCTCGTCGGCTGCCAGCAGAAGATGGCCGAGCAGCCCGCGCCGCGGGCCTACGACGCCTACGCGGGCGGCGTGTTCGCGAACAGCCAGTCGGCCCAGCCGCTGACCCGCGGCGTCGTCCACCGCGGCCAGCGGCCGGCGGACGACCCGATGCTGACGTGGCTGACGCCCGCCGGCAAGGCCCCGAAGGTCAACCCGGACTGGAAGAAAGCCGTGGACCCGTCCGGCGACCTTCAGGCGACGGCCGGCGCGCCGACGGACGTGGGGAACTTCGTCGCCGAGTTCCCGTTCGAGATGACGGAGGCCGACCTGAACCGCGGCCAGCAGCGGTACAACGTGTTCTGCGGCGTCTGCCACGGGGCGGCCGGGAACGGGTGGGGCAAGATCGTCGAGCGCGGGTTCCTCCGCCCGCCGAGCTACCACCAGGACGCGCAGGACAAGGCGTTCGACTGGTCCTCGACCGGCCAGCCGTCCACGGAACTAAAGCAGGGGTACTCCCGCGGGTTCTTCCGGTACGGGATCAAGGTCCCGCTGGACCAGGTCCCGGTCGGGTACATCTACCAGGTGATTACGTGGGGGTACGGCGGGATGCCGGACCACGCGTCGCAGATCCCGCCGGAGGACCGGTGGCGGATCGTCGCCTACGTGCGGGCGCTGCAACTGAGCCAGGGGGCGAAAACAGACGCGCTGCCCGCGGACGCGAAGAAGGAGCTGGACGACGCCGGCAAGCCGAACGCCGAGAAGAAGGCCGACCACTGAGTTGACATGGAGCCGCCCGGCGAGGACCGTGCCCCCCGCGAACCCGGACTCCTGCTGTTCGGGCTGGGGGTGCTGGCCTGCGGCGGGGCCGGGTTGGCGACCGGCACGACGATCGTGTTCTGCCCCGGTAACGGGCAGGCGGTGGTGTGGCAGATCGCCGCCCCGGGGGCGCGGGTGGCGGCCGTCGGGCTGCTGGCCGTCGGCGTGGCGTGCCTGGCGTATTGGCGGTGGCAGGACCGGCGGCGGTGGCCGATACCGGTCGGGCTGGTCGGGTTGGGCGTCGTGGCCGTCGGGCAAGTGGCGGCGTGGATTGGGTGGCTGGTGGGACCGAACCGTTAGCCGGTGAACGAACGAGGCGACCTGTGAGCGAACATCACCACGATTCCGACTACACGGCCCCGCCGATCGAGGCGAACTTCGCCCCGCTCCGCCGGGTCGCGTTCCTGGCCGCGTTCCTCGGGGCCGTCGCGTTCGTCGGCCTCGGCGTCGCGAACCTGTCGATGAACGACCGGCACGCGGCCACCCGCGACTTCTTCCTGACGTACCAGGCCGCGTTCGTCTTCTGGCTGAGCGTCCCCGTCGGCGGGATGACGCTCATGCTGCTCGGCTACCTGACGCACGCGAGCTGGGCGCTCGTGTTCCGCCGCATCTTCCAGGCGGCGACGCGGACGTGGCCGCTCGTGTTCGTCCTGTTCCTGCCGGTCGCGCTCAGCACGTTCATGAACCACGGGTCGTCGTTCTGGTGGGCCGTCAGCCCGACGGAGATGGACGAGATCAAGGGCAACCTGCCGGCCCAGCACGAGATCGAGCACCGGCAGGGGCTGTACCTGAACGGGCCGTTCTTCCTGCTCCGGGCGCTCGTCATCTTCGGCGTGTTCGGCCTGTTCATCCGGGCCATGCGGAAGTGGGCCCCGAAGGCCGAGGACGAGGGGGACGAGGCGTACCGGGCGAAGCTCCGCGGCCTCGGCGGCCCCGGCGTGCTGACGTGGGCCATCCTGTTCACCGTCGCCATGACCGACTGGTCGATGTCCGTCGAGCCGACGTGGTTCTCCAGCATGTTCCCGGTCGTCACCGGCATGAACTGCTTCCTGACCACGATGGCGTTCTCCGCCCTCGTGTTCTACTCGCTGGTCGGCGAGAACCAGACGGCGCTGTCCATCGTGAAGGACAAGTTCCGGATCGACATCGGCAGCCTGACGTTCGGGTTCTGCATGGTCTGGGCGTACGCGTCGTTCGGCCAGTTCATGCTGATCTGGGCCGGGAACCTGCCGGAAGAAATCGTCTACTACCGCAAGCGGATGAACGGCGGGTGGGAGTTCGTGACCTACGCCCTGATGATCTTCCACTGGGCCGTGCCGTTCGTCGTGTTCTTGTTCCGCGGGGTGAAGACGAACCCGACCTCCATGCGGGTCATGGCCACGATGTTGCTCCTGATCTGCGCGACGGACGTGATCTGGTGGATCGTGCCGTCGGTCCCGCACCAGGGCGAGTTCCAGTTCTTCCACCTGCCGATGGCCGCCGCCGCGGTCGCGATGGTCGGCGGCGTCTGGGGGCTGGCGTTCCTCGGCCAACTGCGGAAGGGCAACCTGCTGCCGAAGAAGGACACGGCGTTCCTGGCGAACTGGGGCCACCACTAAGGCAGGAGTCAGGGATCAGGGGTCAGAAGTCAGAAGAGACAACGGAGGAACCTCCGATGAGCGATAAGCCGCACGACGAGCACGCGACCGCCGCCCGGTGGGCGCGGATTTACGAGGCGATGACCGGGGCGTCCGCCCCGCCGGGGCCGCACGACCACGACGTGGACGTGCCCGGCGCGAACCCGGAGGCCGTCAAGGCCGGGCACGAGGCCGACCGGTTCGACGCCCGCGGGATCGTCATGGTCCCGGTCGTCGTCGTCGTCATGGCCGCCATCGCCTACGCCCTCGTCACCGCGCTGTTCAGCGTGTTCGAGTTCGGCAAGCTCGACACGTCGAACGTGCAAAGCCCGCAGGCCGCCGAGCAGGCGACGCGGCCGCACAACGAGCGGGTCGCGACGATCAGCTCGACCGACCCGCACGCGAAGTCGCACGAGCCGCGGCTGGAGTTCCTCAAGCGGATCGACGACTCGCGGAACGGCAAGGCCGCGGACCCGCCGTTCGTCCGGTCGTTCCAGCCGGCCGAGGGCGGCAACTCGCCGGAGATGACGCCGCAGGACCTCGACCCGGACCGGTACACCGACCCGCTGACCGGCAAGAAGCTGCTCGTCGGGTACGAGTACGTGAACAAGGAGAAGGGCGTCGCCCGCATCCCGATCGCGGAGGCGATGAAGTTGGTGAAGCTGCCGGCGAAGAAGGGGACGCCGAACAGCAGCGTCGGCGGCTCGCCGAAGATTTCCAACGGCGGCCAGACGGCCGACGGCCCGGCCCCGAAGGAAGAGAAGAAGCACGAGAAGCACTAGGCGGTCTTGTAGGTCGGGTCGAGGCTTTGCGAGGCCCGACCGATCTACTCCCTCTCCCCCGGCTTTGCGGGGGAGAGGGCCGGGGTGAGGGGGAAGGCGCTCACCGGAGCGAGAGGCGCTCCTCCCTTCGGAGGAAGCTCGAACCCCCTCAACCTAACCCTCTCCCCCGCAAAGCCGGGGGAGAGGGGACCGGAGCGGTCCCAGGGAGACGACGAGAACACCCATGCGGTTCGCGATGCGATTCCTGTTCGCGGTGCTGACGGCGGCCGCGGTCGTCCCGGCCGCGCACGCGCAAATGAGCTACGGCAAGGCCCCGATGGTCGTCCGCGACCCGGAACTGCCGGGGCAGGCGAAGGTCGAGCCGAAGCTCGGCGAGAAGCTGCCACTCGACGAAACCTTCTACGACCACGACGGCAAGGAAATCACGCTCAAGGACGCCATCGGCGGCAAGCCGACGGTCTTCATCCTCGCGTACTCCGCGTGCCCGAAGCTGTGCAACGAACTGCTGAACGACACGGTGGCTGCCCTGAAGGCGCTCGCCCGGCTCGGGCTGGTCGCCGGGAAGGACTACCAGGTCGTCCGCGTGACGATCGACCCGAAGGAGGCCCCGATCTTCTCGCGGAAGATGCGGGAGTCGTACCTCGCGGAACTCGACAAGCGGTCGCCGGAGGAGCCGGGGTTCTGGTTCCTGACCGCCAACCACGGCCAGGGGTCGGACGTGCTCGCCGTGCGGGAGAAGATTCTGAAGGTCGCGGACGCCGTCGGGTTCCGGTACGCGGCCGACAACCAGGCCGCCATCGACGAGGCCGGGGACGACCGGCGGAAGCTCGACAAGGCCGTGCGGAAGACGAAAGACTTCGTCCACGCGAGCGCGCTGTTCATCGTGGCCCCGGACGGGACGGTCAGCACCGTGCTGCAAGGGCTGAAGCGGTCGCCGGAACTGCCCGCGGAGAACGGGTGGACGCCGGAGGACGTCCGCCAGGGGCTGCTTACGGCCGCGGACGGGAAGCTCGGCACGGCCGTGCAGCGGCTGGCCATGCTCTGCTTCGCCTACGACAGCACGAGCGGCCACTACAAGCCGACGATGCGGGCGATGGGCCTGTTGGCGCTGCCGTTCCCGTTCATCGTCGGGCTGATCGCGTGGACGGCGTGGCGGCGGTCGCGGGCCGAGAAGAAGCTGACGCCGGCCGACCTGAAGCCGGAACCGGGCGTCTACCCGCCGCCGAGCGCGAACTGACGGACAAACCCCCTCGTTCCGAACCTCCGGTTCGGGACGCGCCGCCGCAAACGAGACGTTTGCGGCGTCGAGGGCGGTTG
>NZ_JCABYM010000123.1:0-22719 GCF_059499385.1 Limnoglobus sp.
TAGTAGTAGGCACACTCCGTGTGCCGTCGCGAATTCGAGTCTTCGAGAATTCGCGAAAGCGTTTGCCGGCGGGAAGGTTTCGCGGAATCTCGAAGACTCGATTCCGCGACGGCACACGGAGTGTGCCTACTACTATGCGTGCTTCCCCTTGAAGTTACCCGATCCCCCGGCAATTTCCACTTCGGTTGCGGCGTCGTATCACACCGTCATGCGCCTCCCCGCTCTGGTCGTCCTGCACCTCGCGGCCCTCGCCGTCGGCACGTACGCGGCCTTCCGCCCCACGCTCGACAGCAACTTCGCCCGGATGCAGACCGACCCCGGCGACACCGTCCTCAACCACTACATCCTCGAACACACCTGGCGGGTCGTCAGCGATCCAACGTACCCGCACACGCTCTGGTCGCCGCCGTTCTACTACCCGACGACGCTGGTAATGAGCTACTCCGAGAACATGCTCGGCGTCGCCCCCGTCTACTGGGGCCTCCGCACCGTCCTTCCGACGGACCTCGCGTACCAGGTCTGGATGATGGTGTTGAGCGGGCTGAACTACGCCGCGATGTCGGCCGTGCTGGCGTGCGTCCGAATTCGAGCCGGCGAGCGGCTGCCGCACCTGCTCGTCGCGCTCGGCGGGTTCCTGTGGGCGTTCGGGCTGCCGGTGCAGGCGCAGCTGAACCACCAGCAGCTCATCGCCCGGTTCTGGATGCCGGCGGCCGCCGCGTGCGCCTGGCAGTTCGCCCGCGACCCGTCGGCCCGGCGGCTGAACCGCGTGTTCCTCTTCCTGTTCCTGCAAACGCTGACGTGCGTGAACGCCGGCTGGTTCCTGACGTTCGGCCTCGGCGTGTTCGTCCCCGTCGCGGTCTGGGTCAACGGCACGGGGCCGGAGCTGCGGGAGCGCCTGAGGCGGTGGCGGGCGCTCGGCGTCGTCGCGTGCTGGGGAATGATCTTCGTCGCGTTCCTGATGCCGTACTTCCTGGCGAACTACGACTTCGGCCGGGCCTACGACGACTGCGTCGAGCACATGCCGACGGTCTGGTCGCTCTTCGCCGGGCCGCCGGACTCGCGGTGGTATCACACCGTCCGCGGCGTCCGTAGCCTCGTCGGCACGGAGACGTTCTTCTTCAGCGGGTTCGGGTTTTACTTCCTCTTGCTCGCGGCGGCCGTGGCCGTGCGGGCGCGGCGGCACGCGGTCGAACTGGAACCCGCCGCCCGCCTCGCGACGGCCGGGTTCCTGGCGGCGCTCGGGCTGCTGCTGCTGACGCTCAACTACGGGTCCGGGGTGTCCGCGTGGTGGGTGCTGCGGCTCGCGCCGGGCGGCCTCGGCATCCGCGCCGTCGGCCGGGTGCAGATGGTGATCTACCTGTTCCTCATCCCGGCCGTGCTGATCGGGTTCACGCTCTGGGTGCAGGGCCGGCTCCGCGCCGGGCCGGCCCGGTTCGTCGCGTTCGCCGTGGCCGTCGGCGTGGTGGCGTTCGAGCAGACCGGGCACGACGGGGAGAGCTTCGACAAGGCGGACGTGTACGGGGTCGCGGCGCGGGCGGCCGAGCGGTTCCGCGGGGCGGACGTGGCGTACTACACGATCCCGGAGGACGAGCACCCGCTCTACCCGTCGCTCGTGGCGATGTGGGCCGGGATGCTCGCGGACGTGCCGGTGGTGAACGGCTACTCCGGCCGTCGGCCGCCGACGTTCCCGGAACTGGAGCGGCTGACCGACGCGGACGTGAAGGCGTGGCTGGGGCCGGCGTTCCGCGGGAAGACGCTGGTGGTCGTGGACGCGACGAAGTCCCCGTGGCAGGTCCGGCGGCACGTGCTGGAGTGAACGCGCACGGTATGTTCGCCGAGGTCGGGCCGGTGATACCTGGGACCGCGGGCGTCCCGCCCGACCACCTCCCCCGGCCACGGGGATCAGTCTTTAGCGGTGGGGGGCGAAGCGGGCGGGACGCCCGCGGTCCCGGGGGCCGCCGGCCCGCCCGCCCCGTTCGGCGGCTCGGTCCACCGGGCGAGCCGCGGCAGCCCGGCCAGGATGCCCACCGCCAGCGCCGTGCTGAGCACGGCCGTGGCCTCGCGGCCCAGGCCGGCGGCCACGCCGATGGCGGCCGTCAGCCAGATGCCGGCGGCCGTCGTCAGCCCCTTCACGCTCTCGTCCGAGTTCCCCTTGATGATGCTCCCGGCGCACAGGAACCCGACGCCGGCGACCAGCCCTTGCAGCACCCGCGTCAGGTCGGCGTCCGACACGCCGGCCTGCTGCGGCACGAGCACGAACAGCGCCGCCCCGAGCGCGACGAGCATGTGCGTCCGCATCCCGGCCGCCTTCCCCTTCGACTCCCGCTCGTACCCCAGCACGCCGCCGAGGACGGCCGCCAGCGTCAGCCGGATCGTCACGCGGGTGACCTGGGCCGCGCTCGGGAGGTCGGAGAATTCCTCCTGAAGCGTCCGGCCGATTTCTTGGAACACGCTCATGGGGTGGGTTCGACTTTCGGTAAGGGGTCGCGGGCGGCCGGGCCGTACCAGACGTCCAGCCCCTCGCGGCGGCGGAGGGTGTGCGGGTCGAGGATCGCCCACCGCCACGCGACGTCCAAGATTTGCCACACGGAGAACGCCCGCAGCTTCCGGCCGGACGTCACGACCGTCGGGACCGGGACGGCGAACCGGCCGCGCTTCTTCAGCGCCGCGATGAACACGGCTTCCTCGGCCGCAAAGTACGTCTCGTCGAACCCGCCGACGGCGTCGAACGCCTCGCGGGTGCAGAACAGGAAGCACCCGCCGAGCAGCTTCAGGAACCGGGCGAAGAAGACGGCGACCGGGTACGCGCAGGCGGCCCACAACGGCAGCCGGCCGTCGAACGTGAACACGCACCCGCCGCCGACGGCCCCGCGCCGCAGTTCCCGCAGCCCGGCCCGCACGGCCGCCGGGTTCGCGAGCGTGTCCGCGTCCACGAAGAACAGCACGTCGCCGGTCGCGGCCCGCGCCCCGGCGTTGCGGGTGGCGGCGATCTGCCGGTTGTTGACGGCGATGACGGCCGCCCCGCGGTCGGCCGCGACGGCGGCCGTGCGGTCGGTGGACGCGTCATCGACGACGACGACCTCGAACGGCTCACCGACGGCGCGGGCCGCCGCGGTCACGGAGTCGATGGTAGCGGCGACGTTCCGCTCCTCGTTGTGCGCGGGGATGACGAACGAGATCATGCGGGGATTTCCGTAGGTCGGCCGAGCCGAGGCCGACCACCTTCACGCATCCGTAACATCAACGCATTGCAACGGCGAGCGTCGCGGCGTGAGCGCGACGTGCCTCGGGCACGCGGAGGCACGTCGCGCTCACGCCGCGACGCTCGCCGTCGATACGGTAGAACGGTCCCGGTGCGAGGGAGGTGGTCGGCCTCGGCTCGGCCGACCTACTTCATCCGCCCCCGCGCGGCGGCCGCCTCTTGCGTCAGGAACGCCCCCTTCGCGCCGGCGGCGTACTCCTTCAGCGCGTCCGCCGCCGGCGGGCCGATCATCTCCAGCGCCTGCACGGCCCGGTACGCCCGCAGGTAGTCGCCCTCCAGCTTCCGCCGCGAGCGGGCCGCCGTTTCGAGCAGCGTCTTGATCGCCTCGGCCGCCTCCGGCGACGCGTCCTTCGCCGCCGCCTGCTTCAACTCCGCCGCGGCCGCGTCGGCGACGACCGCCAGCTTCTTCGCCGCCGCCTGCCGCTCCGCGAACGCCGGGGCGCTCAGCGCCTTCACCAGCACCGTCACGTCCGCGGCCGTCGGCGACGCGACCGGCTTCAGCTTCTCGCGGATGAGTTTCATCGCCGCGGTCGGGTGGTCGGCGAGGCGGTACGCGGCCCGGAGCGCCGTCGTCGCGTCCGGCGACACAAGATCATTCCAGCACGCGGCCGCGTCGAGCGTTGCCGGCGGCGTCGGGTCGAGGGCAGCGCGGAGGTCGTGAATAAGGGTTTGGCCGCCCCGCCGGATGAGGGCGACTCTCCGGCCGTCGTCGGAGATGACGACCCGCGAGTCGGCCGCCTCGTCCTCGCTCACGACGCGGGCGAGCGGTTGGCCGAACCGCGCGTCGTGGATCGTGACGGTTTCCGGCTTCAACGACGTTTCGAGCGCGAACAGCCGGCCGTCCGGTGAGAACCCGCGGAACGGCGGGACCTTCCAGTCTTTCGACAGGTTGGTCGAGAACAGCGGTTGGAGCGAGTCCGTGTCGTAGACGCCGATCCGGTCCGGGCGGGCCTGGCGGTGATCGACCATGACGACGGTGCGGCCGTCCGGCGAAATCGCCCACGGGTACGGCCGGCTGTTCTCGCGGAGTTCCAGCGTCGTCCGCACGGCGTTCGCCCGGTAGTCCCACACGCGGACCTCGTCCAACTCGAACCCCTCGTAGTACGCGACGCCGACGCCGGCCGCGGGCGAAACGACGGCCTCGTCGCGGATGAGCGCCCGCTCGCCCGTGCCGAACTGCGTCGGCATCTGCACCGGCGGGTCCGCCGCCTTGCCGTCCGCGCCGATGCTTTGCAGGACGTGCCGGTCGGTGAGGACGCGGAGCGTGTTGCCGTCCGGGGCGAAGGCGATGCGAAGGATGCCCTTCGCCGGCGGCGCGACGTGCCCGACGGGGAACGCCTTCACGTCGTTCGTGGTGCGGTCCCAGACGCGCAGGAGTCGGTCGCCCTCGAGGACGGCGATTCGCCGGCCGTCGGCGCAGCGGGCCAGCAACACAGCCGACAAGCGGCCGGCATCCGTCGGCCGCGGCATCGCGGCGACTTCCTTCTGCTTCGCCCAATCCCAGACGCGGACGGTTCGCTCGTCCGCCGTCGCGACGTGCTCGTTCCCCGGCAGCCACAGCACGGCGGCGGCGGCCGGCAGCTTCGCCACCACCGGCGCGGCCGGCGGGTCGGCGGCCGGGACCGCGACCGCGAGCAGCACCACCACAACGAGACTTCGCACGGCTCTCCTCCGGTTGCACCCTGGGGCATTCTCGCAGAAAGGCCGGCGGGGTTAAACCCCGCCGCTCGCCGATTGCCCCGTTCGCGCTCGACGGGTACACTCGCGACACCTTCCTTCAAGGACGCCGTCATGCTTACCCGCCGCGAAGCCCTTGCCGTTGCCGCCGCCCTGCCGCTCGTCGCGCGTGCCGCGGACCCGCAGCTGCACGTCAGCACGTTCGAGGCCGAGGTCACGCCGCCGGTCGGCCACCCGTGCATGGGCGGCGGCATCGCCCCGGTCAAGGAAGTCCTCGACCCGCTGTTCGCCCACGGGTTCGTCCTCACGGGCATGGGGAAGCCGGTCGCCGTCGTCACCGCGGACTGGTGCGAGATCCGCAACGGGGCCTACGACCGGTGGCGGAAGGCCGTCGCCGACGCCGTGGGGACCGATCCGGTTCGCGTGCTGCTGAACGCCAACCACCAGCACGACGCGCCGATCGCCGACCTGGAGGCGCAAGAACTTTTGGAGAAGCACAAGGCCGGTGCGAGCGTCTGCGACCTCGCCTTCCACGAGAAGGCCGTCCAGCGCGTCGCGAAGGCGGCAAAGGATTCACTGGCGAATCTGAAGCCGATCACGCACGTCGGCGTCGGCACGGCGCGGGTCGAGAAGGTCGCGTCGAACCGGCGGTACGTCCGCGACGGGAAGCCGTTCTACAACCGCACGAGCGCGACCCGCGACGAGGCGACCCGCGCCGCCGAGGAGGGGACGATTGACCCGTGGCTGAAGACGCTCTCGCTGTGGAACGGGGACACGCCGCTGGTCGCCCTGAGTGCCTACGCGACGCACCCGATGAGCTTCTACGGCAAGGGCGCGGTGACGGCCGACTTCGTCGGGCTAGCCCGCAAGCGACGGCAGGCGGACACGCCGGGCACGCCCCAGATGTACGCGTCCGGGTGCAGCGGCAACGTGACGGCCGGGAAATACAACGACGGCTCGCCGGACAACCGCCCGGTCCTCGCCGGCCGGGTGTACGACGCGATGAAGGCGGCGTGGGCCACGACCAAGAAGCACCCGATTCAGATGGCGTTCCGGTCCACGACGCTGACGCTCGAGCCGCGGAAGTCGGCCGGGTTCTCCGAGGACGAACTGCTGAAGCGGCTGACGGCCGGCCCGCGGCCGTTCGACCGCTGCCTCGCGGCGCTCGGCCTGAGCTGGAAGCGGCGGTGCGACGCGGGCCGACCCATCGACGTGCCGGTCCTCGATTTCGGCGTCGTCCAGTACTTGCTGCTGCCGGCCGAGTCCTACGTCGAGTTCCAACTCGCCGCCCAGGAACTGCGGCCGAATTCCACCGTGATCGTGGCCGGGTACGGCGAGTGCGGTCCCGGCTACATTCCCATCGAGCGGGCGTGGAAGGAGAGCGACGCGAACCTGACCGACTGGTGCTGGGTGGCCGAGGGCAGCGAGGCGAAGATGCGGGCGGCGCTGGCGGCGGTGCTGAAGGAGTGACATCACGAGTCGAGTTCGGGCACGGTCGGCCGGGGGAACCACTCGCCGAACCCCCACGGCCGTCCGCCGAGCCGCGACCAGAACGCCTCGGCGATTCGCCGGTCGATCTCGCGTTCCAACGCCGGCAGGCCGAGGTCGCGGTCGACGTGGTTGAAAAGCCCGTCCGTGCCGACTTCCAGCACGACCCACTCGCCGGTCGGCCGCCGGAGCAAGTCGGCGCAACCGAACGAGTCGAGCAGCCCCACGGCCGCCAGCGCCGCGCGGGCGGCGACGGTCGCCTCGGCGGGGGCCTCGCCGGCCGCCTCGTACCGCGCCCCGCGGGCGTGGGCCACCCACGGCGACGGCCGCACGCCCTCCGGGAACCGACGGACGACCCAACCGAACGGCTCGCCACCGGCGGCGTAGGTACGGTACACCTCGGGCCGGTCGAGTCGAATGAATTCCTGGACCACGAGCGGGCGGGGCCAACTCCTCGGCAACCCCAACCCCGGCGTCAGCCGCCGGTGGCCGGACGCCCCGCACCCGGTCGGGAACTTGACGCACCACGCCCGGTCCGGGTTCTCTCGAATCAGTTCCTCGGCCTCGGCCAACGTCCCGAGCAGTCGCGTTTCGGGAATCGGCACTCCGGCCGCGGTGAAAACATCGGCCAGCCGCCGCTTGTCCGCCGCGATTTGAATGGAAGGATACGGGATGAACGATTCCACCCCGTCGGTCGGGTTCCACTCGTCGGCGAACAACAAGTAGTTCGTCCGTCGTGGGACATCGGACACGTCGAGCCACAGCGCCCGGCCGAGCCGTTCGGCCATCGCGGCGAACGCCCACGCCCCGCTGCCGCCGTTCAGCACGCAGCACTCAGAGGCCGCCGTCACGGTTGGAAGTTCCTGTGTGGAAGTACACGAGGGCCTACGGAATCTGCCAGTCCTCGAGTTTCAAGCCCGGCACGCGGCTAAATTCATTGGTGTTGTGCGTCACCAGTGTGAGGCCGTGGGCGCGGGCGGTGGCGGCGATGAGGGTGTCGTTCGAGCCGATCTTCTGGCCGATGCCGCTCAGGTAGGCGTGAATCTGGCCGAAGTGGTCCGCACAATCCTCGCCGAACGGCACGAGCCGGAACGTCCGACGTAACTGCCCGACCGCGAAGAGGCTTTTCGCCAAGTATGCGGGGTCGCCGTGGTAGGCCCCATACATCAACTCGCCGAGGGCGATGGTCGAGAGGCCGAGGTTCGCGGGCGGGTGGGAATTGACTCGGGCGATGAGCTGCGTGTTCTTCCCGCGGATGTACGCGATCCAGGCGTTCGTGTCGAGCAGGTGCGTCACAACGGATCCCGCTCCTGCAATTCACCCTGAGGGGGGCGGACGAAATTCGGATCGGTGATCGACCCGGCCAGCCCGCGGGCGACGGCCTGCTTTTCCTCGTCCGTTTCCGGGATTTTGTACTGGGCGACTGCGATGTCAACCTCGCAATTCGCCAAATGCTCCCCCATAGGCACTTCGAGCCGCAGGACGCCGTCCGGTCCGACGCGGGCCGTTAAGAGTTTCGCCGTCATGTTCATTCCCTCCCAATTCAGACCCCGATCCCCATCGGCTTCGCCTCGCGGCGGTCGCGGTCCCACGTCAGCGCCATCCCCAGGCGGCTCGCGTCCCAGCCCATCGCGAGCAGCGTCACGGCCGCGGCCCCCAGGTCCGGCGGGCAGAGCGTGTCCCGGCTCCGCTTCCGCACGCAGTCCAGGAAGTGCGTCCACAGCGCCTCCGTCTCGTTCCGTGGCGCGTCCACGCTGAAGCGCTCCGTCGGCTCCAGCGGCTTGTCGTGCCGCTGCGGGAGGACGCCGGCCTTCGCCGGGTCGTCCCGGTACAGGTGGACGCCGCCCTTCACGAACTTCACGTTCCCGTGCCGGCCGCGGATCACTTCCTCCAGCGGGTAGCCGCTGATCGTCGTCGCGGTGAGCAGCATCTGTGTTCCTTCGGTGAAGTCGGCCACGACCGTCGCCACGTCCGGGACGTCGCGGCCGTCGCGCTCGAGGAACAGCCCGCCCGCGCCGACGACCCGGTGCGGGAACCGCAGCCCGCTCGCGGCCAGCAGCTTCGTCGCCGGGTGAATCAACAGGTCCGAGATTGGGCCGCTACTGAACGCGGACTTGCACCGCCACTGGGCGAACGTGCCGCGGTCGAACGGCATCGCGCCGGGCGGCGGGCCGAGTTTCACGCCGTTCACGTCGAACCGGTGGCCGAGGAACAGATCCCACGCGACCGTCTTCGAGTTCATCTGCTCGACCGTGCGGTAGAACCGCCACTGGCCGCGGGCGTCGTTGCGGAACGCGCCGGCTTGCAACTGCGCGATGTGGCCGAGGTCGCCCTTGCGGATCAGGTCGTTCGCCGTCCGCCAGGCCGGGTCGGCGAGGCCCTGCACGCCGACGACGACCACGCGGTTCGCCTTCGCGGCCGCGTCCGTCACGGCGACCGCCTCCGTCGGGGTGCGGGCCATCGGCTTCTCGACGTACACGTCCTTCCCGGCCGCCAGCGCGTCGAGCGTCTGCCGCGCGTGCCAGTGGTCCGGCGTGCTGACGCACACCACGTCCACGTCCTTGCGGTCGAGCAGTCGGCGGTAGTCCTTCACCACCCGGTCCTTGTCGTTCGCGGCGAACCCGCACTTCGCGGCCGACGGGTAGAGGCCCTGCGAGTACCGGCGGGTCGTCGTGGTCCCGGCGAACGTGTGGGCGTACTCCTCGTCGAGGCCGTCCCACACGTCGCACACGCCGGCGGGAACGACGCCGTGCGTCGGGCCGAGCTTGAGGATCAGGTTGATGTGCGCCTGTGCGCGTGCCCCGCAGCCGAGGAACGCGACGCCGAGCCGGTCGTTCGCGCCGGGGACCTTCGCGTAGCTGTCGGCGGACAGCGTGAGGGCCGCGGCCACGGTGGTGGCCCGGATGAACCGGCGGCGGTCGGGGGTGGGGTGCGTCATGATGATTAGATTTTACAGGAACCCGGAAGGTTCCGCACATAGTAGTAGGCACACTCCGTGTGCCGTTTCCTTCCTGCCGCGGTGAGTTCGTCCGAGTCGCTGCGACACTCAGCGGACGGCACACGGAGTGTGCCTACTACTATGGGCCGAACGGCCACTTCCGCCCGACGGTCCGGTAGCCGCGCTTCGCCTTCGCCATCTGCTCCGGCTTCAGCCGCCGCTCGCACGCTTCGAGGAACCGCGCCACGCCGGGCACGAGCGTCGGGACGTGGAACTCGCTCCCGCCCGCGAACTTCAGCACGAACCATGCGTTGAGCGCCGAGTATTCGAGGACCGTCACCTGCTCCCACGGGTGCGCGAACTTCCCCTTCCACGGCGAGCGGCAGTCGAGGCCGGCCGGCGACGTGGTGAGTTGGAACTTGAACGCCTCCCACACGAGCAGAACCCCGGCGACGCCGAGGACGGCGGCCGCGACGATGATCGGGAACAGCGTGGCGTTCGACCGCGGCGGGAAGAACAGCAGCCACAGCCCGAACACGAGCGGGGCGGCGAAGAAGACGACGACCGCGAAGAGCCGCAGTAGCTTCCCGTGGCGGAACGTGAGGGTGTCGCCGTCGGCGCGGTACGGCGGCGCGGCGCGGGCGACGCCGAACAGCAGCCACACGAACCCGAAGCCGAGGAGCGCGACGAGCGCGAGGACGAGGAGAGGCATGGCGTTAGTGTAGCGGCGAGCCGAGCGGCGTAAGCCGCCGGGTGGGGCGCGTTACCCGACTCCTGACGGCGTTCGGCTCGCCGCCGTTAGCTGCACCGCCCGCTTCCGCTGGCGGTAGTACTTCAACCCCGGCACGAAGAACGACACCGCCGACACGACGCCGAACATCAGGTGCGCGTACCGCGGGACCGCGGCCATCAGCACGGCCACGGCGAACGTCAGCGCCGCGTAGATGTAGAACCGCCCGGACAGGATGCCGGCCTTGAACACGAACACCATCCCGGCCGCGACCGCGATGGCCGGGGAGAGCTTCAGCACCGGCAGCTCCGCGACGACCTCGATCACGAACATCGCGATGCTCGCGAACACCCCGGCCGCCCACGCGTGCGCGATCTGCTGCTCCACGAACAGCACCGGCCCGGCCCGGCGGCGGAGCTTCCACAGGATCGTTCCCCACGTCGCCAACCCGACGCCCCACGTCAGCAGGTAGTACAGGTGCGACTCGACGCCGGCCCACGACATGACCTGCGTGACGAGGCACAAGAGGAAGATCATGAGGCTGTGCCACATCCACAGCACGCCCCAGTTTTCCAGTACCTCGGCGTGGTGCGTCTCCCGCAGCAGCCGCGACACGACGTACCCGATCCCGCTCGGCCGGGACGAGATCGCCTCGCCCGTCAGGTACGCTTCGAGGTCGTCCGCCAGCGCCTGGGCCGACTCGTACCGCAGCCCCACGGGCTTCTGCAGGCACTTCAAACAGATCAGCTCGATGTCGCGGTCGAGCGTCGGGATCAGGCTCCGCGGCGGGACGGGTTCCTGTTCCAGCACGAGCAGGATCGTGTCCCACGCGGACGACGCGCGGAACGGCGGCCGGCCGGTGAGCAGCTCGTACAGGATCGCGCCGAGGGCGTACACGTCGGCGGCCGGCGTCAGGTCCTTCCGCCCGGTCGCCTGCTCCGGGGCCATGTAGCTCGGCGTGCCGACGATCGCCCCGGTCCGGGTCAACGACGCGCCGGCGTCGATTCGCTTGGCGAGGCCGAAGTCGCTCACCTTCGGGGAGAAATCCGAAATCCGAAGTCCGAAATCCGAAAGAAGAGAAATGCCCGACTCGGCCTCCGTTTTCCTTTCGGATTTCGGACTTCGGATTTCGTGCTTTCCCGCAGTACTTCGGATTTCGGATTTTCCTCCCAGCAGGATGTTCGACGGCTTCAAGTCGCGGTGCAGAATGCCCTGGTCGTGGGCGTGCTGGACGGCCCGCGCGATGGCGGCGACGAGCCGGGCGGCGTCCCGCGGGGCGAGCGGGCCGTGCTTCGTCAGCCGCTCGGCGAGCGTCCACCCGGCCACGTACTCCATGCACAGGTACGCCTGCCCGTCGGCCGTGCCGACCTCGTGGACGGTGACGATGTTCGGGTGCTTCAGCCGGGCCGCGGCCTCGGCCTCGGCCCGGAACCGGGCGCGGTCGGCGTCGGACGCCAGGTGCGCCTCGCGGACCATCTTCAGCGCGACGGTCCGGTTGAGCGACTTCTGGTTCGCCTTGTAGACGACGCCCATGCCGCCGCGGCCGAGTTCGGCGAGCAGCTCGAAGTCGCCGAAGTCGCGGGGCAGGACGGCCGGCGTGGTGTCGGTGGATGGCGGCGTGAAGGGAATGGTGGCGGTGGACCGGGCGAGGTCCGCGAACTGGGCGATGGCCCACAGCTCGCGGAGTTCGGCCGCGAGGTCCGGGTTGGCGGCGGCGGCGGCGGCCACGTCCGGCGTGCGGCCGGCGCGGGCGTCGTCGCCGAGGGCGGCGAGCAGCGCCGCGAGGCGCTCGTCGGGGTCGGCGAGTTGTACGGAGGAGGAGGACAAGGATCGTCACCCGCTCGGGCCGAAGATTTCTCGACGCCGTTCGGCGTCGGGTATACTGTACAACGTACATCGCCCCCGAGACTGGCGTAGACAACACTCCTGAATCATGACACATAACCTCCTCGAACAACAGAATCGGACCTCCACGGAAGGTGTCCCGATGCAAGCGTGGTTGCGCTGCCGGATCGGCCCCGGCCAGTTCCCGGACGAGTTCGCCGTCGGCGGCACGAAGCACGACGGCCGCCCGTTTTCCCTGTTCGCCCCGCAGCAAACGGTTCAGAGCCTGGAGGGGGCAGACCGCGGCGAGGCCCTCGTCCGCGTCACGGTCTACGAGAAGAAGGGGAACCTCGTCCTCGTGAAGCTGCCGCAACAGACGTTCGAGAACGGGTACTTCATCACCGTCCGCGACGACCAACTCGCGAACTGAGCGGCCGGTCGGACCGAGGCGTCGCCCGCATGATCCTCGCGAACATCGAAATCTACAAGGCCCTGGACGCGGGGCGGATCGTCATCGTGCCCGAGCCGCTGCCGCGGCTGAACGAGCCGGGCCAGGAGTCGCCGTTCGACACGCACTCCGTCGACGTCCGCCTTTCGCCGAACCTCTCGATCCCCCAGGCCGGGACGTACAGTTTCGACCTCGACGGGCCGAGCGAGGGCTTACGGTTCTCCGAGTTCGTGGCCCGCGTCTCGGGCAAGCACGTCATCGGCGACAACGGGTACGCCCTCGCCCCGAGCAAGTTCGTCCTGGGCCGGACGGTCGAAAAATTATCGCTCCCGATCAAGCACGCACAAAACGTGAGCGAGGGCGTGTGTTACGCCGCCCGGTTCGAGGGGAAGAGCAGTCGCGCCCGGACCGGGCTGTTGGTTCACTTCACCGCCCCGACGATCCATCCGGGGTTCGAGGGGACGATCACGTTGGAGATCATCAACCTCGGCCCGGTGCCGTTCCTCCTCCGGCCGAACATGCCGATCGGACAGTTGATCTTTGAAGAAGTGCGGGGCCTTCCGATCGAAAAAGCGAGTCAGTTCCAGGGCCAATCCACGCCCGAAGGGAAGTGACGGCGGACAAGGGAGATCATCGGCCGGCTTCCCTGCGTCTACAGTTCGACCGTGCCGTCGCGTCCGAGCAACTTGGTCAGCAAGTCACCGGCCGTGTCGGAATCCGGGCGTTCGGACATCGGGATCAACAAGGCCGACGGGATGGACCGTCGCGTGTCGAGTAGCAGCGACCACTCGTCCCGATACGTTCCGATCTGGTGAACCAACGTCGTGCAATGCGGGTATGCCTCGCTCGTCGGGGTCTTCTTGCCGAAGAGTCCGCCGAATCGCGCGAACAGGCCCCGGTCCCGTTCGTCGAACCATCCGGGCAGCGGCAGGAATTCACACGTCTCGCGAAAGACCGCCACTAATTGCTCCCAGAGTGCCGGGGATTCCACCGGAACCAGCGTGTACCAAGACAGGGTTCCTTCCTCCGAGGGACAACAGTACCACATCTGTAACAGCGCGCTGCTCGGCTCGAACCGGAAGGCTCTGGCCCGGTCGCGGGCCGCCATCAGCAGGACGAAATGCAGGAGCTTCCGAACGGCCGGCTCGCCGGCGAACGCTTCGACCGTCGGCGTACGAAACATCGTCACTCCTCCTCGGACTTGGCCCCGTCCGGCACGAGGGCCGCCTTCAGCCGCCGCACGGCCCGGAGGTAGCGCATGCTCGCGGCCGCTTCCGTCAGCTCGAGGGCCGCCGCCACCTCCTGGTTCGACAGCAGCTCGTGGTGCCGCATCAGAATGATCTCGCGGTCGTCGTCCTCCAGCGCGTTCACCGCGTCGGCCAGCTTCCGCTGCAGCTCCTTCTGGATCGCCTCGCTCGCCGGCGTCCGCTCCGTGTCCACGAACTGCTGCGCGAAGGAAACCGACGACTCGTCGGCCCACGCCGGGCGGTCGATCGCCTGCTCCTTGTCGATGCTCCGCCGTTGGGCGAGCCGGTGGCGGCGGTGCGTGTCGATGATCCGGTCTTGGGCCAGGTGCCGCAGCCAGAGGTGGAACGGCATGTCCGGCTTCTTCAGGTACTCGGCCAGCCGCTGGTTGGCTTCGAGGAGC
Source organism: Limnoglobus sp. (assembly GCF_059499385.1). Lineage (NCBI taxonomy): Bacteria > Pseudomonadati > Planctomycetota > Planctomycetia > Gemmatales > Gemmataceae > Limnoglobus > Limnoglobus sp. The sequence continues at coordinate 14,016 of NZ_JCABYM010000123.1, forward strand.
ACGTCCTGGACGATGTCGGACGCGTCCACCCGCTTGGCGAGGGCCGGGTCGAGCCGCAGGCCGATCATCCGGCGGAGCGGCTCGCGGAACTCGCCGAGCAGCGCGTCGGCCGCGCCGGCGGCCTGCCTCTCGGCGGCGGAAAGGAGCTTGTCGGTCTGTTCGGGGGTCGGCCACATGATGAAGGGATTGTAGCCGAAGTGTCAGCGGAAGAGGTCCGCGACCGGGCAGGAGAAGCCCGGCGGGGCGGCGTCGCCGGCGAGCGTTTGCGTGACGTTGAACAACACCGGCTCCGCGTCCGGCCGGTAGACGGTGACGGTCCGGTGTCGTGGCTCGATCACCCACGTCAGCGGGACGTTGCACGCGAGGTAGTCTTCGACCTTGTTCATCACCTCGTCCTGCGTGTTGCTCGGCGAAAGAATTTCGACCGCGAGTTCCGGCGGGCCGTCGTAGAGGGTCGTGCCGGTGTCCTCGTTCGTCGTCACGTCCGGACCGAAGTACGCCACGTCGATGCCGACGGTCGTTCCGCGCTCGCGGTTGAGGATCGCCCCGACTTCCCCGCACGCGACTTCGCCCCGTGGGTCCGGTTGCTTCTCCAACCAGCCTTCCAAAAGGTAACTGACCCGAACCATTAACCGGCTGTGGACGCGATTCCGCTTGGTCATGATTTCGCGCTCCCAGAGCTTGCCGCGGATCAGCATCCGCCGCTTGCTCTTGTCCTCGGGCAAGGCCAGGAACTCGTCCACCGTCATGAACTTCTCGGCCGTCGCGGTCGCCATGACCATCTCCCGTGCGGGTGTATCCAGAATTATGACGCCTCGCGGCTGCGGGAGCAACCTCACCGCGCGGGCGGCGCGGCCGTGGTCCGGGTTCAGCTTCAAACATCGCTCGTAGGCAGCGCGAGCGTCGGCCGGGCGGCCGGCGAGGCGGTGGGCCTCGGCCAGCTCGAACCAGGCGTTCGCGGACGCCGGGTCGGCTTCCGTCGCGTGGCCGAGGGCCGTCGTCGCCTCGTCCCAACGGCCGGCGTCCACGGCCGCGATCCCGGCGGCGAGGTGCGCCCGCGCGGGGTAACGCTTCGCCTTCTCCTTGTCGCCGAGCCGCTCGTGGGCCGCGGCTAGGTCCTGGAGCAGGTCGCGGCCGCCCGGCCCGGACGCGAGGGCGGCGGCCCGCTCCCAGGTTGCGACGGCTTGCTGAAGTTGCCCGCCCGCTTCCTCGGCCTGGCCGCGCCGCCAGAGGGATTGCGCCGTCGGCCCGCCGCGGTCCACGACCTCCGTGAGGATGCGCAACGCCTCCGCCCGATCACCCTGGGCGAACCGCACGTCGGCCAGCTTGTCCGCGACCTCCGGGTCCCACCGGGCGGCGAGCGCGGCCCGCAATTTCTCCTCGGCCGCGGCCGCGCGGCCGGCCTGGAGGTCGCGGCCGGCGTCGCGGAACAGCCGGGCGTGGCCGACGCCGCTCGCCCGGCCCATCACCCAATCGACCTCCGCGTCGAACGGCGTCGGCAGCGGCCGCGGCCGCCGGGCGAAGGCGTCCGCCAGTGCGGTCGTATTCTCGTTCCGAAGGACCGCGAGCCGCAGCCGCAGCGCGACCGGCGGGTAGGCCGTCGGGAACTCGGTCGCCAACCGGCCGGCCTCGGCGTCCGCCTGCCCGGCGAGGCGCGCCAACTCGAACCGCGCGCCGGGCAGCGGCTGCGCCTTCGCGAACGCTTCCGCCGCGGCGGCCGCATTCTCCAGTCTCAGGTGGTTCCGGCCGACGTAGTACCAGCAATCCTTCGCCCGCGGGTGGTTCGCCGCGGCCGCGGCCCGGTATTCCGCGTTCGCATCTTCCAGTAACCCGAGCCGTTCCAGCGCGAAGGCGTGCTTGAAGTGCCGGTCGGCCGTCGGGTCGAGCGCGGCCGCGCGGGTCAGGCACGCCGCGGCCTCCGGGTAGAAGCCGGTCGCCAGGTACGCCTCGCCGAGGTTCCCCCAGCCGTCGGCCGTGGTCGCGGCGGCGGCGAGGTCGCGGAACTCGGCGGCCGTGACCGCATCGACGGCGGACGGGTCCGGGACGGGGGGGTGAAGGGCGTGGACGTGCCGCCACACCAGCCACCCGCCGACGAGCAGCTCGGCCGCGATTGCAAGGGCGAGGGCGCGGGTCACGGCTGGCCCCCCGCGACCCACAGCGTCAGCCGGCCGACGCGGTCGCGGGCGTCCGGCGTGTACAGGTTCAGCGCCCCGGCGACGATGTCCGGCCGGCCGTCGCCGGTCAGGTCGCCGGCCGCGACGGTCGCGAGGTTGATCGGCCGGTCGGCGATGGTCGTCGGCGTGAAGTTCTGCCGCCCGTCGTTCGTCAGCAGCACGAGGCCGGCGGCCCAGGCCCGGTGCCAGTCGTTGAACATGCAGGCGAGCACGACATCCACGTCGCCGTCGCCGTCGAAGTCCGCGGCCGCCGCCCCGTACACGCCGCCGACGCTCGCGATCCGCGTCGGCTCGAACTTGCCATCCCCCACGTTCCGTAGCCAGACGCAGCCGTGCCACGGCTGCGGGTAGTGGCGGTTCACCTCCAGGTTGTCCCCGGCCGCGAGCAGCAGGTCCGGCTTGCCGTCGCGGTCGAGGTCCGTCGGCACGAGGCCGACGCCGCCGAGGTCGAAGTTCAACGATTGAAACACGCGGCGGGGATGGAACCGCCCTTTCCCGCCGTTCTCGAACACCCAGACCTCTTCGTGTTCCTGCGACACGAGGGCGGCGATGTCCGGCTTGCCGTCACCGGTGAAGTCGGCGATCGGGACGTGCGACGGGCCGTCGGTGGCGAGCAGTTGGTGGTCGCGGAACCGGCCGCCGCCCACGTTTTCGAGCCAGAGGATTTCGCCGTGGTGGTAGCCGAACACGGCCACCGCGAGGTCGGTGTCGCCGTCGCCGTCGAGGTCCGCGGCCTGCACGTCAGACACGCGGCGGACGTTCTCCAGCAGCACGCGGTTGACGAACTTCCCGCCCGCGTTCTCCAGCCACACGACCCGGCCGACCCGCTCGTCCGTCGGCAGCACGCTGTCGAGGACGGCGACGATCACGTCCGAGTCGCCGTCGCCGTCGAGGTCCGCCGGCGTGGCGGCGGCGGGGGCGCTCACCTCGTCGCCGAGGGAAACTTCGTCCCACTGGCCGTTGCCGAGCGAGCGGTACCAGAAAATACGGTTCCGCTCCGCGTCGCACGCCAGCACGTCGAGCCGGCCGTCGCGGTCCAGGTCGGCGATGCGGACGTTCGTGATCCGCGGCCGCAGCCCCGGCTCCGGGCCGAGCGTCTGCCTCGCGAACGGCAGCGGGCACGGCGGGAAGTGCGAGACGGGGCTAACGTGCGTCGGCAGCGTTGGCGCGGGGACGGCGACGAGCGCGACGCCGACGGCGGCCGGGACGAGCACGGCCGCGGCGATCAAGCCCCACTGGAGGCGGGTGGGTTTGGGCATGGGCTACGGGCGTTGCGGCGGGGGCGGGGCGGGCGGGAACGTCACGCCGCGGTACACGTCCGCCATCGGGACCTCGGCCGGCACGGTGGCGAGGGCGAACGTGTCGGCCAGCTCGGTGAACGCGCGGAACACCCACGTCCCGTCCGGCTGCCGGACGTACCGCTCGACCAGCGGCTCGTCCTGCGCGACGAGGACGTACTCCTGGAACGACGGCAGTTGCTCGTAGTGTCGGAATTTCGTCCGCCGGTCGTACCGCTCCGTCGAGTCCGACAGCACCTCGACGAGGACGCGGGGGTTCGTCAACGTGTCGCGGTCGTGGTCCGCGTACTCCGGCTCGCCGCAAACGATCACCACGTCCGGGTAGGCGTACAGCCCGGTACTCGGGATTAAGACCCGCTGGTCGCTGGAGAACGACTGACACCGGCCGCCTTTGATTCGGCTGCCGATTTCGATGGCGAGGTTCTCCTTCACCCGGTTGTGCTCGCGGCTGGCCCCGGCCATCGCGAACATCTCGCCGTCGAAGAACTCGCTCTTGACCGCGGCCGTCCGCTCGAGGGCCAAGTACTCGGCCGCCGTCAGCTTGCGTTTCGGAACCGCGGTCATGGCCGTCTCCGAGGGGTGGCGACATTCTAGCAGGCGGCCCAAAGTAGTAGGCACACTCCGTGTGCCGTTTGCTGTCGGTCGCAGTGACTCGGATGAACTCACCGCGGCAGGAAGGAGACGGCACACGGAGTGTGCCTACTACTATCGCGGCAGCGCCGCGAGGGTGAACGCCTGGAACGCCTCGGTCGTGTACGGGACGGTCACCACCAGCCCGGTCCGCACGTCGATCATCGGCTTGTTCTCCGGGTACAGCCGCACGATCAGGCCGAAGGCGTGCGGGTCCGACGGCGTCGCCGCCGGCGAATCGACCACGTCCACGCGCACCGGGACCGGACCGCCGTGCCGCGGCAGGAACAGGTGCGTGCCGGCCTCCGTGATCGCCAGCGCTCGGGCGTGGACGCCGGAGACGGACATCGCGTAGTCCTTCGCGCCCGCCGGTTGGGGGAGGGTTTTCACCTCGACGCCGAGGGCCGCCGTCCATGCGTCCTGGTAGTACCGGACGAGGTACTTCGCCTGGTCGCCGCCGCCGAAGTCGCGGATGAGAAAGTACGTCGGCCGGTCGTCGGCCGGGGCGGTCGCCATCATCCTGGCGAGGGCCAGCTGCTGCTCGACTTCCACTATCTCGGCGTCCTCCTCGATCGACTGCGCGTTCGCGAACAGTTCCTCGACGGCCTCCTCCATCCCGGTCGCCGAGAGGAGAATCCGCAGGACCATGTGGCCGTCCGACTTGAAATTCTTCGGGTCCGGAACGATCCGGTACCGCGGCCGGCGGCCGAGGCCCATCGAACTCAGGCCCTCGATTCTTGCCATCCGCTCCGACTCGGCCCGCTCGTCGATGGCGTCGAGCCGGTCCACGACGGCGTCCAGCCGCTCCTTCACGGCGAAGTACCGCTCCTGCTCCGGCGTCACCGTCCCGCCGAGCGGGCCGCGCGGCCGGATCGCCGCGAGTTGCTCCGAGATTCGCTCGAACAAATCGTGGCAAGCGTCGAGCCGCTCCTCGCGGGTGCGGCCGGTCACGGCCTCGACCTTCGGCGCGAAACCGGGGGAGCCGACTTCCACTGACAGCCCGGTGTCAGCGGCCCGGACGGTGACGATGGTGAACTCGTCCACGGCCAGGGCCGAGAGCCTCGCCGCGGCCGGCTTCGTCAGCTCCCGTTCGACGGCCCGCTTCATCGCCCGCGCGCCCAGGGCCGGGTCGTACCCGGCGTCGATGACGCGGCCGACGGCTTCCGGCGTCACGTTCATCACGCACTGCCGCTGCCCGAACCCCTCGCGGGCCAGCACCTCGCCGACCAGCCGGCGGGCGATCCGGCCGAGCTCGTCCCGCGTCAGCTTGCGGAACGGGATCACGCGGTCGAGGCGGTTGAAGAACTCCGGCCGGAAGAACTTCTCGGCCGCCCGCGTGTACGTGCCGTCCCGCTCGGCCGGGGCCGCGAACCCGAGGTTGCCCTCCGCCTCGCGGACGCCGAGGTTCGAGGTCATGAGGATGATCGCGTTCGTGAAGTCGGCGGTCCGGCCGAGGGCGTCCGTCAGCCGGCCCTCGCCGAGGACTTGCAGCAGCACGTCGAACACGTCGCGGTCGGCCTTCTCGATCTCGTCGAGCAGGATGACGGCGAACGGCTGCCGCCGCACGGCGGCGGTGAGCAAGCCCTCCGGCTGCGCGAACGTGCCGACGAGCCGGGCCGCGGAGCCGGGCTGGTTGAACTCGTTCAGGTCGATGCGGAGCAGCCGGTCGGCGTCGCCGAACAGCACGCGGGCGGCGGCCTTCGCGCACTCCGTCTTGCCCACGCCGGTCGGGCCGAGGAACAGGAACGACGCGAGCGGCCGGTCCGGGTCGTTCAGCCGGGCCTTCGCCACGCTCACCACGTCCGCGAGCGCCTCCACCGCCTCCGCCTGGCCGATGACGTGCTTGGCGAGTTGGTCCCGCACGTCGTCGCGGTCGAGCCGCTGGTTCGGGTCGAGGAACGCGAGCGACAGCCCGCTGCGGGCCGCGAGGTCGGCGAGCACGGCGTCGCGGTTCACGACCGGCCGGGGCGCGAACAGCGTCCCGTGCTGCTCCGTCGCGTCCGGCTTCGCGACGGCCTGCCGGACGGCCAGCCGCGTGAGGATGGCGGCCGCCTTGCCGGGGAACGCGGCGGCCCGGTCGTACCGGCGGGTCAGGTCGATGACGGCCGGCAGCGCGTCGAGCGCGAACGCGCAGCCGTGCTTGCCTTCCAGCCGCCGCTGCTGGTCGATGAGGACGCGGAGCGTGTCCGCGTCCGTCGGCTCGCGGATCGGCAGGACGTGGAACAGGTCGGCGAACCCGCGGTCCCGCTCCTGCAACACCCGCAGTTGTTCCGGCGAGATTTCGCCCAGCACGCGGACGGTCCGCTGTTCGAGGTACGGCTTCAGCACCATCGCGGCACTCAGCGACGACTGGCTCGTCTGCCCGGCGAAGAACAGGCCGACGAGGTCGTCGAAGTAGAGGACGTGGCCGCGCTTCTTCGCGTGCTTGAGGATCGCGAGTAGCCGCCCTTCCCACTGGCCGACGTAGGACATGCCGGAGATGAGCCGCTGCGGGGAGACGAGCCAGACGTTACCGCGGTGGGCGTGCTTCCGCTGCCTCTCCCGCACGCGGCGGAAGACGGCCTCGTGGACCACGGCCGTCTTGCCGCCCTGCCGCGGGCCGACGAGCAGCACCGGCCGCCGGTCGCGGGAATCGAGCAGCCGCGCGAGGTCCTTCACCTCCTGGTCGCGGAGGACGGCGCGGTCGAGTTCGTCGGGATAAAGCTGGTCGAGGCAGCGGCCGACGCGGCGCAGTTCCGTCGCGCCGTCCGGCGTTCCCTCGCTGCCGAGCATGAGGAACGGGTGCTTCGGCTGCTTCGGCACGGCCAGCCGCGTGCGGGCCGACACGTCCAGCGATTGCACCCACGCCTTCCCGGTGAGGCCGACGCTCTCGGGCTTCACTGTCTCCGATTCGTCGGCGTCGCGCTCGACTTTGCGCCAGTACGCGGTCAGCACCTCCGTGGCGCGGGCGTCGAGCTTCTCGCCGCGCCGCACCTCGAACCAAAGGTCGGGCACGGCCGTAGCGAACGCGAGCCGCCGGCCGAGGTGGTCGAAGGCGACGACCAGGTACTTTACGGCCGCGACGCGGCGGCGGAGTTCGGTCTTCAACGCGAGCCGGTGGACGCTGACCGGTGGGGTGAACGCCCACGTCGCGAGGTCGTCGTGTCGGGCCTCCTTGCCGAGCGATTCGAGCCGCTCGACGAGGTCGCGGTTGAGCTTGGTGAAGAGGCGGTTGAGGTTGTAGTCGTCGCGGGCCGGGCGGTCGAAGAACAGTGGGCGCGCGGCGTAGCCCGTCTTCGTTTGCGCCACGACGATGGGGATGCGGAAGAGCATGAAAACAGCGCTTCTCGTTCAGCAGAGGCTAGCGAGCCGAGCGGCGTAAGCCGCCGGGTTAACGTCCCTCACCCGGCGGCTTACGCCGCTCGGCTCGCCGAGAACTCGTGCGGATCACTCCAAGATCATCTGCGTCAGCCGGACGCGGACGGTCAGGTCCACGGCCGCGGCCAGCACCGCCGGGAACGCGGCGCCCGGCATCATGAGGGCCGGCGTCGGCCGGACCTTCTTCCAGTCCGCGTCGAGGGCCGTGCCGGTCTTGCGGTTGAAAATCCGCCGGGCCACGTCGCCCTCGATCGCCCCCTTCCGCGTCAGCCTCTCGTCCGGGACGAACGCCTCCAGCTTGTCGGAGGTCGCGAAGGCCAGCGCGTGCGGCGTGTCCGCGTCCGACCGGTCCGGCTTGTCGAACTGGTGCCACCCGCCCTCCGCCGAGAACCGCAGGTGCGAGCCGGGACCGGTGAACTGAAGCGCGAACCCGATTACGTCGTCCTTCTCGGAAGGATCGAAACCGACGGGGACGGGTTCGCGCCAGAGGATCAGCTTGTGCGGCCAGTCCCGCTTGTGGAAGAGCTTGTCCTCGTGCCAGTAGCTCTCGGCCTTGTGCCCCTTGTGGGCCTGCGGCGGCAGTTTGTCCGGGTGCTTCACCAGCGGGTGCTGGCCGGGCAGCCGGTAGCGGACGCACGTCATGACGAACTGATGCGTTCGTGCGATTTCGCGGTAGCCGGTCACGAGGTCGGCGAGCGTCGTTCGCGACTCGGCGAACAGGTGGAGGCAGACCTGCTGACCCTTCGGCTCGTTCAGCGCGTACAGCCGGAGGAGCAGCTTGTCCCATTCGGCCTCCGCAGCGCGCAGGCAGTCCGGCAAGTCGCCGGGCGGGGCGTCGGTGTGGAACGCGACGAGGGCGGCGTCTTCGAGCGCAACGACTTGCTCCCGTTGCCGGACGATCTCGGCGTGGACCTCGCGGAGGCGGCCGAGGTCGGCGAGCACGGCCTGCAGTTCCTTGCCGAGGTTCCGGCCCCGCTTCTGTTTCGCGAGGATGCGGGCCTCGCGGTGGAGCAGCTGCGTCACGTCGTTCTCTAGCTCGCGCACGACGGTCGATTGTTGAAGCAGCTGGTGCCACCGCCGCTGGTTCTGCGCCGCGGTCGCGTGCGGGCCGAGGTCGGCGGCGGACGCGGGCTTCGCGCCCTGCACGGGGCGGACCTTCACGACGACGGCCGACGGGCCGTGGGTTCGGAGGTCTTGGCTTTGTTCCCTCCCCCCTTGGGGGGGAGGGTTAGGGAGGGGGGTGAG
>NZ_JCABYM010000124.1:0-21712 GCF_059499385.1 Limnoglobus sp.
AAGTCAAGTGTCCCGCCGCCACGGGGTGGCCCCGTGGCGGTGGCGGCGGTGGCGGCGGTGGCGGTCTCGACCTGTCGTAGGCGTTTTCACGCCGCCACGATTCGGAACAATCTCGGAAATTCCGCGAGACGCCGTCCGCCGCGACGCGGATACTGGCCCCATGACCGTCCTCGAAGACCACCTCGACCTCGACACGCCGGCCGGCCCGATGCGGACGTACCGGTACCGGCCGGCCGCGGCCGGGCGGTATCCGGGCGTCGTGCTGTTCTCCGAAATCTTCCAGCTGACCGGGCCGATCGCCCGGCTCGCCCGGCTGTACGCCGGGCACGGGTACGCCGTCGCCGTGCCGGAAATCTTTCACGAGTTCGAGCCGCCGGGGACGGTGCTGCCGTACACGCAAGCCGGGACCGACCGCGGGAACTTCTGCAAGGTCAACAAGCCCCTCCCGGCCTACGACGAGGACGCGCGGGCGGTCGTCCGCCATCTGCGCGAGTGGCCGGCGTGTACCGGGGCGGTCGGGGCGCTCGGCGTGTGCATCGGCGGCCACCTCGCGTTCCGGGCGGCGCTGAACCCGGACGTGCGGGCGGCGGCGTGCTTCTACGCCACCGACCTCCACAAGCGGAGCCTCGGGGCCGGGACGAGCGACGACTCGCTGGGCCGCGCGGCGGAGATCGGCGGCGAGTTGATGATGGTGTGGGGCCGCCAGGACCCGCACGTCCCGGCCGAGGGGCGGGCGGCGATCCACGCGCGGCTGACGGAGTGCGGGCGGACGTTTACGTGGCACGAGTTCAACGCCGCGCACGCATTCCTCCGCGACGAGGGCCACCGGCACGACCCGGAGCTGGCGGCGCTGTCGCAACAACTGACGCTGGCGCTGTTTCATCGGACGCTGCGGGCGTAGGTCGGGTCGAATGCGACGAGGCCCCACCGTCTTGGTTTTGTTCCCTCCCCCCTTTGGGGGGGAGGGTTAGGGAGGGGGGTAACCTCCCTTCCACTGGGGCATTCGCGTCGGAGGGAGGAAGCTCACCCCCCTCCCTAACTCTCCCCCCAAGGGGGGAGGGAACAAAAATCGGGCCTCGCAAAGCCTCGACCCGGACCGACAGGAACACCGCCCGGCTGATTTTCCCCATTTCCCTGTATGCGTCCGGCCGCGTCGCGGATCATGTCGGTATGAGTCGGCCGCCGTTGAGCTTCCTGTTCCCCCGCGACGACGGCGTGCCCGACGCGGTCCTGCTGCGGCGGTACGCCGCCGACCGCGACGAGGCCGCGTTCGAGCTGCTCGTGCGGCGGTACGCGGACGTGGTGTGGACCGTCTGCCGCGCCGCGGCCGGCGGGCACCACGCGGCCGAGGACGCGTTTCAAGCAACCTTCCTCACGCTGGCGAAGAAGGCCACGAGCGTCCGCGAGAACCTCGCCGGGTGGCTGTACCGCGTCGGGTACCGCGCGGCGCTGAAGGCCCGCGCCCGGCCGGCATCAACAATGACCGTCGAGCCTTCGACGGACGCGCCAGAAGTCGATGATGTCGCGCCGCTGATTCACGCCGAACTCGCGGCACTGCCGGACCGCTACCGGCTCCCCTTACTCCTGTGCGACCTCGACGGGTTGACGCACGCGGAGGCGGCGAAGCAGCTCGGCTGGCCGGTCGGCAGCGTGTCTGGGCGGCTCGTCCGCGGCCGCGAGCGGTTGAAGGAGAAGCTCGTCCGCCGCGGCGTCGCGCCGATGGCCGTCGTCCTTACCGCGATGCCGCTCGCCGCCGCGTCCCCCTTGATCCGAAGTTCCACGGCCGCCGCGACCGGCGGGTTCGTCCCGCCCGCGGCCGCCGCCCTTTCCCACGGAGTGATTTCCGCCATGCGCATCGCGAAGTTGAAACTGACCGCCGCCGTCGCCGCCGGGGTGATGGGCGTCGCGACCGTCATCGGAGTGTCAGCGGCCCCGCAGGACCCGAAGCCGACCCCGCCGCTCGCGGCCGCCGCGAAGAAGGACGAGAAGCCGGCGGCAAAGGCGCTGATCGCGAACGCGAAGCAGCGGGCACTGTCCGTCAACCGGATCAAGCAAATTCTGCTTGCGTGCCACAACTACCACGACGCGAACGGCCACTTCCCCGCGGACGTGATCGGCAAGGACGGCAAGCCGCTGCTGTCGTGGCGGGTTCTCATCCTGCCGTACATCGAGGAGGCCGCGCTGTACCAGAAGTTCAAGCTCGACGAGCCGTGGGACAGCGCGCACAACAAACTCGCGTCCGCGACGGTGGTGAAGCTGTTCACGAACGGCCACGAGCCGCAGCACACGAAGTACCCGATGACGTTCTTCCAGCGGCCGACCGGCAAGGGCCTGATCCACGACCCGGCCGGCCGGCCGACCGCCGACGAAGGCGGCGGTACCGGCGCGGGCGCGCCGCCGGCCGCCGGCTTCGGCGGCGAGGGTGCGGCGGCGGGCGGGGCCGGGCTGGCGGCCCCGGCGGATCGCGGCGGCAAGATTCGCCTCGTGGACATCACCGACGGCTCGTCGAACACGATCTTCCTCATCGAGGCGGAGAAGGCCGTCGAGTGGGCGAAGCCGGACGACCCGGGGTTCGACGTGGCGAAGCCGACGGACGTGCGGGGGCTGTTCGCGAATGTCCTCCACTGCGGCATGGCCGACGGGTCCGTGCGGACGTTCGCCGGCGGGCTGGGCAAGGACGCGGCGAAGGTCCTGTTCGGCCGGGCGGACGGCGTGCCGTTCAGCCCCGACTACCGCGGGACCGGCTGGGCCGGGTCGATCGACGACCCGAAGGAGGCGGCCGAGTTGGCCAAGGAACTGGAAGGGCAGACGGCCGAGTTGAAGAAGCTTCTCGACGAGAACCAGAAGTTGCAGCTGGAGTTGATGAAGCTCCAGGCCGAGCGGACGAAGAAGGCGTGGGGCGTCGGCGTAGCGGCGCAGCTGATCGAGGTCGAGCGGCTGATCGAGAACGAGCGCGAGCGGAAACGGCAGTTGGAGGAGCAGTTGAAGGCGGAGAAGAAGTGATTTCATATAGCCGCCGGCTTGCCGGCGGGGTTTTGCGAACCCCAAACCCCGCCGGCAAGCCGGCGGCTATATAGTTGCCGCCCGCGTGAGTCGGTCCCGCACGGCGGCCCACGCCGGCACGTCCGGCGGCATCTCGACTTCAATCCGGTCGTACCCCGCCGCGTCCAGTTCGTGCAGCGTCGCGTAGAGCGCCGCCGCCGCCGCCGCCGGGTCGTCGCCCAGTTTCAGCCGGAACACGCGCCCGCCTTCGTTCCCACGTTCGCCATGAGTTAACACCACCGGCGTCCGCGGGCTGTAGTGCTTCGCCATCAGGCCCGGCGACTTCGCGACCCCGTCCCCACCGCCGCCGGCCGCCAGCGGGCCGACCACGGCTTCCAACATGGTCGAAGTCACGAGGCCCGGCCGTAGGATGCGCACCCCGGCGGTCACGTCCACGACCGTCGATTCCAGCCCGCCGGGGCACGGGCCGCCGTCCAGGATGCCGTCGATCCGGTCGCCGAGGCTCTTCGAGACGTGCTCGGCCCGCGTCGGCGACAGCTCCGTCGAGCGGTTGGCGCTCGGCGCGGCCAGCGGGACGCCGGCGGCGCGGATCAGCGCCCGCGCCACGGCGTGGGCCGGGCAGCGGACGGCGACCGTCGGCCCGCCGGCCGTGACGACGGCCGGCACGGCGGAACCCTTCGGCAGCACGAGCGTCAAAGGACCGGGCCAGAACGCGGCGGCTAGCTCCGCCGCGACCGCCGGCCACGCGGCCGCGATCGGCCGAACGTCTTCGGGTCGGGCGACGTGAACGATGACCGGGTTCGTCGCGGGCCGGCCCTTGGCGCGGAAGATTTTCTTCACCGCAGTTTCATCGAGCGCGTTCGCCCCCAGGCCGTAGACGGTTTCCGTCGGGAACGCCACCAACCCGCCGCCGCGGAGCACTTCGGCCGCGGCGCGAACGGGCGGGTCGGCGGGTTGCAACGGATCGACGGGCCAAATCGGGGTCACGGCGCGGTTCCCGGTTTCCTTCGCAATCTGTGAGGATATTATTTACACTACGAATACTCGTGGAACGCGGACCTCGCCCCGCAGGAACGTCATGCCGCCGGCACGCAGTACCGCCGCTCTCCCCGCGCCGACCGCCGAGCAACGCCGCATCGCGATCGAGAACTTCGACCGCGCGCGGCAGGTCATGGCCAACGGGCAGTTCGACTACGCCATCCAGATGCTGCTCACCTGCTGCAAGATCGACCCCGGCAACTTCGGGTTCCGGCAGATGCTCCGCCGCGCGCAAAAGGAGAAGTACGGCAACAACCTCCGCGGCAGCCGGTTCAGCTTCCTGTCCACCCCGCGGATGAAGGCCCGCGTCAAGGCGGCGAAGGCGAGCGGCGAGTACCTTAAGGTCCTGGAGCACGGCGAGCAGGTGCTCGTCAAGAACCCGTGGGACGCCGGCACGCAGATGGACATGGCCGAGGCGTTCGACGCCCTCGGGTTCCTCGACCTCGCCGTCTTCAGCCTCGACCAGGCCCGGCAGAAGTACCCCCGCGACGCGACCCTCAACCGCGCCCTCGCCCGGCTGTTCGAGAAGCGGGGCGACTTCCAGAAGGCCATCGTCCTGTGGCAGTTGGTGCGGGAGGTCGTGCCGTCGGACGTGGAGGCGTCGCACAAGGCGAAGGACTTGGCGGCCAGCGAGACGATCGCCCGCGGCAAGTACCAGGAGAGCGTGGACGGGTCGAAGCCGTCGCCGATCCTCGGCAAGATGGACCAGCAGGCCGCCGAGAAGGTGGACAAGCTGACCCGCGAGACGGAGGCGTTGCAGAAGCGGATCGAGGCCGACCCGACGGAGCCGAGCCTGTACCTGCAACTGGCCGCCGCGTTCCGCAAGGTCGGCCAGGACGACCGGGCGCGGGCGGCCCTCCAGCAGGGGCTGGGGCCGACCGGCAACCACTTCTCGCTCCAACTGGAGCTGATGGAACTCGACTTGCTGCCGCTGCGGAAGAACCTCGAAGTCACCGAGGCCCGGCTGAAGGAGAAGCAGAAGAAGGGCGACACCGACTTCGACGACGACGGCCCGACCGAGCCGGAGCTGACGAAGCTCCGGGCGAAGCAAGTCAAGGAGATCATCGCCCAGGAGATCGGCATCTACCGCACCCGCGCCGACCGGTTCCCGGCCGACCTGTCGCTGCGGCTGGAACTCGGCACGCGATTGTTGAAGGCGGACATGGTGGACGAGGCGATCACCGAACTCCAGCACGTCCGCCGGGACGAGAAGCTCAAGGGCATGGCCGCGATGTACCTCGGCCTCTGCTTCCGCCGCCGGGCGAACTGGCGGCTGGCGCAGCGGAACTTCGAGGAGGCACTGCAATCCCTCTCGCCGGGCGAGGAACTGGCCCGCAAGGAGGTACTGTTCCAGCTCGCGACCGGCGCGGCCGAGATCGGCGAGTTGCAGCGGGCCATCGACCTCGGCCACGAGCTGGCGAACATGGACTTCTCGTTCCGTAACATCGGCAAGTTGCTCGACGACTGGCAGGACCGGTTGCAAAAGGTGTGACCCCGCACGTCATCCGCCTCCGCGGCTTCTGGGCGACGGCCGAGGTGGAACCCGGCCGGTTCCGCCATTCCCGCCCGTTCGGCCGACCCACCTTCCCGCCCGGCGAGACCGTCTGGCTCGTCGGCACCGCCGCGGCCGTGTGGCTGAACGATGAACTGCTGGGCGAGGCCGACGGCCGGTTCGCGTTCGACGTGACGGCGGCGCTGCTCCCCCGGAACGAGCTGCAAGTCGAGACGGCGACGCCGGACCCGCCGACGGACGTGGCGGTCGAGGTCCGGCCGGGCTAGGGCCGGCGAAGTCGGCTTCCTTCCCGGCGGGCGATTTCGTACCCTGCCGGGAATCCTCACCTGACCCAGCTCCCGGCGAGCCGACATGAACGTCACCCTTCCGAAGATGGCCGAGCCGTCCGCGATCCACGACGTGAAGTGGATCCCGCTGAAGTTCTTCCACGACCCCCGCGGGTGGCTGGTCGAGCTGTTCCGCAACGACCTCATCGACCCGGCGTTCCACCCGGTCATGGCCTACGTGTCCCAGACGAAGCCCGGCGTCAGCCGCGGCCCGCACGAGCACGTCGATCAGGCGGACTACTTCTGCTTCTTCGGCCCGTCCACGTTCCGCGTCTACCTGTGGGACGCCCGCGACAAGTCGCCGACCCGCGGGGCGAAGGAGGTCAAGGACGTGGGCGAGGCCGCGCCGTTCGCGCTGATCGTCCCGGCCGGGGTGGTCCACGCGTACAAGAACGTCGGGGACAAGGACGGGCTGGTGTTCAACGGGGCGAACCGGCTGTACGCCGGGTGGCTGAAGCAGGACCCGGTGGACGAGATCCGCCACGAGAAAGACCCGACCTCGCCGTACCAGCTGGACTGACTTCCGAAGTCCGGCTTCGACTTCGGAAGTCGAGCGGGAAGCGGGGCGTGTGCCGACTCCGCGAACGCCCCCGCGCGGGCTCGACTTCCGAAGTCGAAGCCGGACTTCGGAAGTCTGGGTTCCCCTCCCGTCGGGCCGGGCCGCCTCGTGTAACCGGGGCAAACTTCACCCCCCGCGCGTCGATCATGGTGGTACGGTAACATGAACTTGCGGAGGCGGTGCGGCCCGCGTATAGCCCCCGGTTGAGGGGGATTCGTCATGAGAAACGTCTTGCTCGGCGGGGTGTTGGCCGTGGGCCTCGGGGCGGCCGCCGCCCAGGACAAGCCGGCCGCCGTCCCCCCGCCCGTCACCTGGGTGGCCGTCGCCCAGGACAAGCCGGCCGTGCTGCCGCCGCCGAAGCCGGCCGACGAGCCGCGGAAGTTGCGGGCCGAACTCGAGGCGCTCGCCGCCGAGCGGGAGGCGGCCGCGAAGGACCTCGCCGACGGGCCGCCGTTGGCGGCCGAGCGGGCCAAGCTGCGGGCGCAACTGCTGGACCTCATCAAGAAGGTCGGCGAGAAGAAGCCGCCGGCCCCGGCCGTCGTGATGCCGCCGGCGACCGTCACCCCGAAGGCGGTCGAGCCGGCCCCGAAGCCGAAGGTCGTGATCGACGAGAGCTTCAAGCCGCTCGACCCGCTCGGGTACGCGCGGAGCCTGTACCTCGCCGGCGACGTGGAGGCGGCCCTGCAAGCCTTCCACAACATCGACCCCGACACGCTGCCGAAGGAGAGCCGGCTGTTCGTGACGTACATGTCGGCCTGCTACCTCCGGGACCAGGGGAAGGCGACCGAGGCGGCCGCGCAGTTCCGGGAGGTGGCGAACGCGAAGGACGACAAATTCCTCGCGGAATACGCAATTTCTCAACTACAGATGATGAAGGACCGGCAGGAACTTCAGACACAACTCGAACAACTGCGAGCCGGGCGCAAATCGAAGTAGAATTTCGCCCGGATTATTGCGGATTTCCCGTGCGATCGGAACAACGCATAGTAAAGAATGGACGAGTGCGATGCCGACGACCGAAGACATCACGAAGGCGATCCGCGAACGACTGACCACCGGCGACGGGCTGGACGAGTTACTCGACCAACTGTCGCGGTCGGTCGTTCAAATGGAACAGCGGCTCGCCGCCGCGACCGGCCCCGAGGGGGACGGCGTTCGGGCCGAGGCATCGCGGTTGCAGCAGGACATCGACGAGCTGACTCGCCTCGGCGAAGGCCGGCTGCAACGGCTCCACGCGGACGTGGTGGCCCTCGTGCGGAAGGGAAGCCTTCATCGCCTGTACGGACTGCCCACCTGACATGGCCGTGACACCCGCCGACCTGCTGGCCGCCTCATTGCCGCCGCGGCTCACCTTCGCGCCGTCGAACCAATCCGCCAACCCGACTGACGACCCCGGCACGCCCGCCCAGGCGACGTTCGACAACGTCCTCGCGTCCGTCCAGTCCGCCGCCCCCGCCGAAGCCGCCGCCACGCCGGACGTGCCGCCCGACACCGGGTTATCGACGCTCGACGGCGATGCGTTGCCCGCCGACTTGCTCGAAGCGTTCTTCGACGACGACCCGACCGCGGCCGACGCCTCCGCCCTCGGGTTGCTCCTCGCGGCCGTGACGGTGAACCCGCCGGCCGCACCGACCGTCGCCCCCGTGGCGGTGGCGGCGGTGGCGGTGTCGCCGCCCGCGGCCGCCGTGCCGGAAGCCGTGGCCGCGGAGTTGCCGCCCCTCCCGCCGACCGAGGTGCGGTCGCGGGCCGACGAACTCCGCCTCGCGCAGTCCCCGGCCCAACAACTCGCGGCGACGGCCGCAACGCTACAAGCCCCGACCGCCGCGGCGACGCCGAACCCGCTGCCGGCCGCCCCGGCCGACGCCGCCCCGCCGGCGGCGACGACGCCCCGACCGCTCCCGGCGGCGGCCGCCGCCGTGCCGACGGCGGCCACGCCGGCCGACACCCAGCGGGCCGCGGCCCGCCCGCCGTCCGTCGTGCCGCAGGCCCCGATCGTCGCCGACCTGCGGCAGGGGCTGCCGAGCGAGTTGCCGGGCGTCGCGACGCAGCCGGTCTTCCCGCCCGCCGCGCCGGTCGTCGAGGTCCAGCCGACGGCCGCCGTCACGCCGGGCGACCAGTTGCCCGTGAACCTGCGGACGGGCGTGGCCCTCGCCCAGGAATCGCAACCGGCCCCGACCCCGCCGCCGGCCCCGCCGCCGTTCGCGGCCGTGCTGGGGCAAGAGGCCGTCGTCCCGCAACCGCCCGCACCGACCGCCGCGGTGCCGCCGCCGGACCAGCCGGTCGAAGTGACCGCGGCCCCGTTGCCCGTTCCTGCCGCCCCGATTTCCGTCGAACAACCCGCCGCGTTCACGGCCCCGCCGACGGCCCTGCCCGCGGTTCGCGATCCGAACCCGGACGCGAAGCCGGTCGAGCTGACCGACGGGCCGATCCCGACGGGCACGCCGGTCGCCGGGCTGGTCCCGCAAGCCCTCGACGCGCGGCCGACCGCTTCCCCGAACGCCCCCGCGAATGCCACCCCGACGGTGGCGGCGCAACTGACCGACGGCATCGTGACGCACGCGCGGGTCGCCGAACGGGACGGGGCCGTCGAGTTTCAAATTCGCCTCGACCCGCCGGAGTTGGGGCCGGTGAAGGTGAAGATCACGGCCGTCGGCGACCGGCTGACGGCCGAGGTCGTGGTGTCCAACGACGCGATCCGGCAGATGGTCGAGAGCCAACTGCCGGACCTGCGGCAGCGGCTCGAACAGGCCGGGGTGAACCTGCCGACGCTCGACGTGAGCACCGGCGACCGCCAACAAGGTGACGCCCAGGAATGGGAGCGGCAGCTGTTCGGCTTCCGCCAGGCCGCGGGGTCGCCCGCCGCCCGCCGCCCGACCCCCGCGCGGGTCGCGACCGGAACGGGTACACTGGACGTGATGGTCTGAGTCGCGAAAGGAGTTTCCCATGAGCCAGATAGCCGGCGCGACCTCCGCGGCGTTCTCGCAGGACCAGTTCCTGCAACTGCTCGTCACGCAGTTGCAGAACCAGGACCCGCTCGCCCCCGTGTCCGACCGCGAGTTCATCAACCAGCTCACGCAGCTGAACACGCTGCAGAGCTTGCAATCGCTGGAGGCGAGCTTCGCCCAGAACCTGCGGCTGCAACAGCTGACCCAGGGGGCCGACCTCGTCGGCCGCGAGATCGACTTCACCCCCGCCGGGGGCGGAACCCCGGCCCGCGGGACCGTGGACGCCGTGGCCGTGCAGAACGGCCAGTTCGTCCTCCGCGTCGGCGCGGCGACCGTGCCGCTGGACAACATCGTTTCCGTCCGTTGACCCCTGGCCGTCCGGACGCGGCCGCCCACCCTGATTGACACCTTAGGAGTTTTGTTCGATGGCTCTCACCGCCCTGTTCACCGGGTCGAGCGGCTTGCAAGCCAACTCGACCGCCCTCGACGTCGTCGGCAACAACCTCGCGAACCTGAACACGACCGGGTACAAGACGCAGCGGACGTTGTTCAAGGACCAGGTCTACCAACTGCTCAACGCCGGCTCGGCCGGGGACGCCGGGAGCGTCGGCGGGCAGAACTCGTCCCAGCTCGGGTTCGGCGTGTCCGTCGGGTCCGTGGACACGCAGTTCGTGCAAGGGGCGGTCAACCCGACCGGCCGGCCGCTGGACGCGGGCATCCAGGGGAGCGGGTTCTTCGTGCTGCGGTCGCAGGGCGGGCAGGTGTTCAGCCGGGCCGGGGCGTTCGGCGTGGACTCGACCGGGTTCCTGGTGGACCCGTCGAACGGGGCGCGGGTGCAGCGGACCGGCACGGTCGGCGAGCCGACGCCGACGGCCCCCGGCTTCCAGGTCCCCGCGGACAACGACATCCGCGTCCCGTTCGGGGCCGGCGCGCCGGGCGTGGCGACCACCGCCGTCCGGTTCCAGGGGAACATCTCCCGCGACCTGGCCGTCGGCGAGGTCGCGACCACCTCGATCGAGATCTTCGACACCCAGAGCGGGCCGCAACCGCTGACCGTGCAGTTCACGAAGTCGGCCGTGAACACGTACACCGTGTCGGCTAGCATCCCCGGCGCGACGGTCACCGTCCCGCCGACGAGCGTGACGTTCAACACGGACGGCACGCTCCAGGCCCCGGCCTCGCTCGCGGTAACCATCACCGGCATCCCCGGGGCGGCCCCGCAGACCGTGACGCTGAACCTGGGCACGCCCAACGTGGCCGACGGGCTGACGCAGTTCGGCGGGACGACCGAGGCGAACGCCGTCGGCCAGGACGGCAGCGGGGCCGGCGTGCTGACGAGCGTGTCGATCGACAACGACGGGTTCGTGCAGGGGCAGTTCAGCAACGGCCGGACGATCCCGATCGCGCAGCTGGCCATCGCCGGGTTCAACAACGAGGGCGGGCTGATCCGGACCGGGGACAACAACTTCGTCGTCGGGCCGGGGTCCGGGCCGCCGTTCATCGGGACGCCGGGCACGGGCGGCCGCGGGCTGGTGCAGGGGTCGGCGCTGGAGGGGGCGAGCGTGGACATCGCCATCGAGTTCAGCCGGCTGATCCTGGCCCAGCGGGGCTTCCAGGTGAACGCCCGGACGATCTCGGCGGCGAACGAGACGCTGCAGGAGCTGGCCAACATCGTCCGGTGATTTCTAGGCACGCCCACGGACGTTCGTCCGTGGGCTTTCAGCCCTGCACGTCTTCCACCAAGTCGTCGAACTTCTCACCCAAGATCACGATCGCCCGGATGCCGGTCGCGTCCGTCGTCACGGCCACGGCCTGCCCGTCGGCCTTCAGGACGTGGACGCCGGCCCGCGAATTCAGCGTCAGGCTGCTCTCGACGACGAGCCGGTCGTTCGTCGGCCCGGCGGCCGGGCGGGTGACCCGGCGGGTCGCCCAGATGAGGCCGCCGCACACGGCGAGGGTGCCGGCCGTGAGCGCGACGAGCCGGAACAAGAGTCCCGTCGGGTCCGGCGGCGGCGGGGCGGCCGGCGGCGTGTACGGGAACTCCGCCGCCGCGGCCGGGGCGGCGAGGAGCGCGAACGCGATGAGGGTGAACAGCGGCTTCATGCCGGGGTCCGGGTCAGGATCGCCGCCGCCCATTCCTGTTGTTCGGGCGTCAGCGGCGGGTCCGGCGGCTTCGTGTCGTACTTCACCCGCCGGGCGTAGAGGCCCGTATCGTAAGCCCGGTCGAGCAGCGGTTGCAACTCGACCTTCACCGGCGGCACGCCGGGGTCGAGCGGGACGACGATCATGGGCAGCCGGTCCGTCAACAGGAACGGCTTGACGTGGTAGAGCGTCGGGTCGCCGATGACGGTGGCGCAGATGTGGTAGTCGAAGTGCGGCGCGATCCGCCGGAGGCGGGCGTGCGGGATGGCCGTCGTGTGCGTGCCTCCGCGGAGCAGGTCGATCTCGACAAGGTTCACGTTCCCGAGCCGGAACTCGTTCTGCCTCTGTAGGTAGGACGTTCGCCCGGTGTCGCCGGCCTTCTTGTTCGAGAGGCTCAGGACTTCAATCGCCGTCACGAGTCGCTCGCCGTCCGCGGTTTGGATTTCGAGGTACGGTTCTTCCCACGGTTCCGCGACGGGATCGGCGGCCAAACACAGCATCCCCTGTTCGGCGAAATAGTCCGTCATCGTTCCACCCGACGGCGGGCGATCCGGCCCGTACAGTCCGACATCCGGCTCGCGTCGAAGAACGGGATCGATCCAAACGAGGTGCGTCGTCGTGGCCACGTAGCCCGGCGGCAGTTGGGCGTTGACCGCCTCGAGCAGGTAGGTAATCAGGCTCGAGTGAAGGCCACCAAAGACGGCGGGGCGTTCCAGCCACGGGTCCATGCCGGGGAACGGGGATGGCATGTCGGCGTCCTCTTAACCGGTGATCGGCTTGCCGCCCTTCGCGGGGAGGAGGTGCTTGATCCGCACCGCGAACCGGTCCTCGACCACCACCACCTCGCCGGTCGCGAACGGCACGCCGCGGACCGTCAACTGGATCGGCTGGCTCACCAGCTCCTCCAGTTCCAGCACCGCGCCGGGGCCGAGCTTCAGGATTTCGCTGATCGGCAGGACGACGTGGCCGAGCTGCGCCGTGATCGTCACCGGCACGTCGCGGAGGAAGTCGAGCGAGTTCGGCCCGTTCGCGACGGCCGCCTGCGGCAGCAGTTGCGCGAACTCGGCCATCTTCGCGAGGATTTGGTTCACGTCCGCCGGCGACGGGGCGGGCGGCGGGGTGGTCGTGCTGGCGGTCGTCGGCTCGGCGGTGGACATCGGGCCTTACCTTGTTTCGGAACGCTCGGCCGGTTTCGTAGGGCGGGTCAAGGCTTTGCGCCGACCCGCCGCCCGTCCCGGTCACCCCCGGCGGGTCGGCGCAAAGCCTTGACCCGCCCTACGAGGTCGCGGACTGCACCTGGACGGCGCACCGGCCGCCGGCCGCGCCGGGCCAGACGCGGAACTTCGCCGTCCCGGCCACCCGCGCCTCCAGCGGCTCGCTCACCCGCTGCCGTAAGAGTACCACATCCCCGGCCGCCAGCCGCGCCAGGTCGTACATCGTCAGGTCGGCCGTGCCCAGGATGACGGCCACGTCCACCGGCATTTCCTTCACCAGCGTCTCAATCTGCGTCCGCACCGCCGGGTCGGCCGGCACGGCCCGCACCTTCGGCGTCGTGAGCTGCTCCAGCCGCCCGGACCGGTTGAACAGCAACTGCACCGGCAGGTCGCCGAGGGGCGTGGCGATCGCGACCGTCGCGGCGTAGGCCGCGTCCGCCAGCGGCTGCCGCCAGACCGTCTCCGGCGGGCCGCCCGGCCCGACGGTCAGCTTCAACCCGCCGGGCAGCGGCCACGCGGCCTCCATCGGACCGAGGAACAGCTCCCGCAGCATGTACTCGCACAGGGATCGTTCGACGGTGCTGAGGTCGCGGTCGGCGGGAAGGACGGCGGGCTGTTCGCCCATCATCCCGGCGAGCAAGAAGAGGACGACCGGCCGGGACAAGGCGAGCAGAAACCCGTCGTCCGGTTGGTCCGAGGCTTTGACGGCGAACCCGACGGTGTCGAGCGGGAGGAACCGGAGGCCGACGCCGGTGGTGGTGATCTCGACCTTGTCCACCCGCGGCTCGGCCGGGAACGGCAGGGCCTTCGCCCACGTGACGGCGGCCCGGCGGCACCCCTCGGTCAGCCACGCGGCGATCCGCCGCTCGGTGTCGCCCGGCGGCGGCTTGCGGAAGTCGAACGCGGGGGGCGCGGTCGGGGTCGTCATTGCACCAAGTATTCCTCGAACATGATGTGCTTCAAGTGCCCGTGCCCGCTCGGGTAGAGCGTGTCCTCGAAGCGTTCCAGAATCTCCCGCTGCGTCCGGTTCACGCCGACCGTCCCGGCCACGTCCTTGAGCGTCTTGCCGGTCAGGTGGCTGATGAGCCAGCTCTTCATCGTCGCCTTCTTCTTTTCGAGAAGGGCGGTCACCTCGGCCTCGGCCTCTTCCTCGACGACGAGGACGATCTTCAGCCGCAGGTAGCGGGTCAGCCGCTCCTCCGCGAGGTTGACGACCACGTCCCCGAACGGGATGCTGACCGTCTTCTCTTCGGCGTGGCCCTTCTTCTTCTTCGCCGTCGTCTTGGCGTGCCCGTCATCGCCTTCGTCGGCGGACTTCTCTTTCTCCTTGCCGAGCAAGGCGGGAACGTTGACGAACATCGGGGTCGCGGCCCCGGCCCCGACGGACAGGACGGCGGCGACGACGAACAGCAGCTTGCCGCCCTTCTTCTTCGGGGCGGCGGGGGCTTGCGGTTGGGCTTCCTCGGACATGGGCGAACCTCACGGGCGTGCGAACTTCGGTCGCGCGTCCGTGCGGCGGAAGTGAATCCCTTCGTCGCCCACGTATCGCGGGCGTTGTAACGTGCCGGCGGTTGCCGGCACAAGGCCAAGTAGTAGTAGGCACACTCCGTGTGCCGTCTGCTGTCGGCCGCCGCGACTCGGGCGAACTCCCCGCGGCACGAAGGAAACGGCACACGGAGTGTGCCTACTACTTTCGTTTCAGCGGGAACAGCGGCTTGCACTCCTGGCACGCGCCGCCGGCGCTCCCGATCGCCGCCCCCGCGGCGGGGGGCAGGGCGGCGGCCGGGACGACGAGCATCCCGTTGACCGTCTCGATGCCGAGCAGCGTCTCCGAGACGACGTGGGCTACCCACCGCTGGAATAGGGCCGGCGAGTCCAGCGCCAGCTCCTCCGCGAACGCATCGTCGCTGACGATTTGGTGGTTCCGCACCCGCGGCGGCAGCGGCTTCGGCCGCTGGCGGTAATACGTCCGCACCGCCTCCGCGATCCCCGCGTCGGTCGTGTCCCACAGGCCGTCCACGCTCGCGACCACCTTCCCCTGGGCCGGGGACACCGCCTGCACCACCAGGCCCATCCGCGGCCGGGGGTACGGCGAGTAGTGCGTGACGGTCACGTGAATCACCACGTCGGCCTTCGTCACGCGGGCCAGTTCCAGCATCAGGGCCTCGTCGAACGTCCCGTCCCGGTGGATCGTCGCGGCGAGCCGCGCACAGTCGTCCGGCGGGCCGGCCACGACCTCGAACCGGCCGAGCCGTTGGAGTTCGCCGGTCAGGGCGGCGTGGAACTCCTCGTCGGCCCGCGTGTACGCCGACTCGTTGAGCGGCGGCAGCACCAGCACGCGGGCGACGGCAGCCCAGTCCCACTTGTCCACGTGGTAGTGGCTGTACGTCGTCGGGGCGGGCGGCGGCAGTTGGTTCTTCGGCCACCCCGGCAGCGCGTGGATGCGCTCGGCCAATCGGCCGTCGCCGACCCAGTGGCAGCCGGCCGTCGCGGACAGGCTGCCGAGTATCGCCACGATCCGCCGCATGGGACTCCGTTCCGGGCTGGGTGTTCGTAGGGTCACTGCTCCAACAACTTCTCCAGCGCCGCGATCATCGCCTTCAGCGTCTCGATCTCGTCCTGCTCCATCTGCCGCATCTGCTGCTTCAGCCGCGCCACCGCGGCCCGTGCTTCCTTCAGCTCGTTGCGGGTGCGGATCACCTCGACCGTCGCCGCCTCCACCTCCCGAACGCTCTCGGCAATCGCCTCCTCGCGGCCCGCCGCGGCCTGCTCCAGCAGCGCGATCCGGGCCACCAGCGCCTTGTTCTCCGCCTGAAGCTGCTCGATCTTCTTCGCCAGCTCCACGGCCTTGTCGAGGCCCGTCTCCGTCGGATTCAGCGACAGCCGTTCGCCCTTGACCGTCGGCGTGTCCCGCTTGTGCTCGTCCGGGAACACGGCCGACCACGATGACGGCGGCGCGGCCGGCACGGCGGGCGGCGGGTCCGGCGGGAACGTGCCCCCGGCGGTCGGCGGCGGGCTGGCCTTCCGGCCGCCGCTGGCGAACGCCGTCAGCTCCCCCGGCGGGGCCTGCGGCCGGGCCACGGTACTGCCGGAATCAGTCGGATTATCGAACGCCTTCGGGTCGGATTTGCCCGCCGGGGCGAACAGCCGGAATTGCGGGTCGAACTGGCGGCCGGCGCACCCGACGGACAGCAGGGCGACGAGGACGGGCAGCAGGCGCATCGGTCCCCCCTCCCTGGGTCCGCGGAAATCTCAGGCGTAGTCGCACTGGATGCGGATGCGCTCCCCGCACCCGCAGGTAATGTCGATGGCCCGGACGACGCCGTCCTCGCGGACGAGCTGGATCGTCGGCTCGCCGTGCTTGCCGTGGGAAACGGGCGCGCCGATCCGGACCGTGTCACCCGACACTTTCACCTGCTGCCCGGACAGCACGGCCGGGGTCATCGCTTCAGGTTCCGCGCCCATCTTCCCCCATCCCCACGGGTGGCCCGTAACCGGGCGGGTATAGCGGGGCGGCCCGGCCTGTCAATCCGAAGGCCTCCGCCCACCCTTGACTATACCCACGGGGCGGCCGGGCCGGAGTTTTCCCTCCGTTCGGGCGGGGGACTTCTATAGAGCCGCGGGGGTGCGGGGGGGGGTTTTGGCACACCCACAAACCCCCCGGGGACCGGCGGGGCGGTTGTTTCCCCGGGGTGGGGGGGGGGTACTTCTTTCGCGCCGGGGTTTTGGGGGGGGGTTTTTCCACAAACAAACCCCCCCGCGGTAAACCGGCGGCTCTATAGAGTCGGCGTCGGCGGGTGGGATAAGATGCCACGGTCCGCGTAATCTGTGGGCGGTCGAGCACCGTATCCCTCATGGGGTACGGTCCACCCACGCCCCCCGCTCCGGCGTCTCCCGAGGTTGCGACATGGCCGACCAGAACTCCGAACCGACGTGGCGCGGGGCGGCCGGCGGACCGCCGCGGCCGGGCAAGAAGCACGGCTGGCAGCAGGAAGACCCGAAGACCGCCACCGGGTCCGGCAAGCGGCGGGTCAAGCTGTTCGTCATCGGCCTCGGGGCGACGGCCGCCGTCGTCGGCATCGTCTGGCTCGTCCTCCTGCTCCTCCCGAGCAAGCGGCCGGGGCTGCTCGCCATTGCCGCCGACCCCGGCTACGAGGCCGGCAAGGGCGTCGGCCGGTTGGACGTGCCCTACGACCCGTACGGGTGGCAGAGCGCCCAGCGGCTGCTCGACTGGTCGAACGCCGTCGCGAAGGACGCGAACGCCCCGAAGCCGCTCGGCGAGAAGCCGTTCTGGCTCGACGACCAGCTCGACGACTGGGCCGACCAGGTCGGCAAGGAATCGACCGTCGATCCGGTCATCATCTACGTCGGGCTGCACGGCGGGGTGAACCGCAACGGCGACCCGATCCTGTACGTCGGCCGGGACGTGCCCGGCCCGATCCGCGAATCGAACCGGCCGGCCGTGCAACTCTCGACCGTCCTCGACAAGCTCGACGAGCGGGCCGCGACCAAGCGGAAACTCTTGGTCCTCGACGTGGGCCGCCAACTGCCGGACCCGAACCTGGGCGAAATCTCCAACGACTTCAACCGGGCGGTGCGGGCGAAGCTCGGCAAGCGGATCGCCGACAACCCGACGCTCGCCGTCGTCCTCGCGGCCAACGACGGGGAGCGGGCGTGGGAGTCGCCGGATCTCGGCATGACCGCCCTGGGCTACCACCTGCTCAAGTCGCTGGCCGGCGGCGCGAACCGGGAGAACATGACCTCCTACCGCGTGGACGAGCTGTTCGACGCCGTCCAACGGGAGGTCGTGCAGTGGTCGAAGAACAACCGGCCGACGCCGCAGACGCCGCAGCTCATCCCGTCCCTCGACGAGTGGGCGAAGGACCAGGTCCGTAAGGACAAGTACGAGAAGCACCGGCTGTTCAAGCCGGCGGACGGCGGCCCGCCGCTGGCCGACCTCCTCCGCCCGGCCCCGACCGCCGCGCCCGAGGACCTGAAGCGGGAGTGGGCCGCGGCCGCGGCCCTGGCGAACCAGCTCCCGCACCCGGCGACGTACACCCCGGCCGCGTGGCGGCGGTACCGCGAACTGCTCCTGCGGTACGAGCGGGCCGTCATGTCGGGCGACGCCGACGGCGCGGGCAAGCTCCGCGACCCGGTCGCCGGGATGCGAACCGCCGTCGAGCGCGGCCTGGATTTGAAGCTCGACTCGCTCAACTACGTGGTCCCCCTCGCCGCGAGTACGGGGAAGCCGAACCAACAACTCGCCGCGACCGCGGACGAACTGCTCCGCGCCCCGACGCTGGCGGACGCCGCGACCCGCGGCAAGGCCGCGGCCGGCGGCACCGGCGCGCCGGTCGAGCTTCACCTGCCGATCATGCTGCACCACTTCGTCAAGGACGTGCTCCGGGCGGAGAAGGACGACCCGCTCGGCCCGACGTGGCGGGCGGCGGCGACGAACCGGCGGCTCGCCGAGCAGGCGGCCCTCGGCGTCCGGCCGAACGACGCCGGGCTGCCGTACAGCGAGCGGGTCTGGCCGGCGGTACGGGACGCCGTCCGCGCCGCCGACGCCGCCCGCCGCCGGGGCGAGGACCGGATGCTCGCGTCCGGCGACGCGGCCCCGAAGGACGCCGCGACCGCGTTCAACGACGCGGAGAAGCTGTACCTCGACGCGCTCGCCACGGCCGAGCGGTTGCAGACGCCGCTGCGGCTGCGGGACGAGGCGTTCGCCGACCTGCCCTTCCTCGCCCGGTGGCTGGCCGAGGCGGACGACACGCCGAAGTTCAACGTGGACAAGGCGAACGAGGCCGTGCAGGACCTGTGGCGGCAGGCGTTCCTGCTCGCCGACCGGATCGAGCGGCCGCAGGAGGCCGACCCGCTCGCCGCGTCCGTGAACGCCGTGCGGGACCGGCTGACCGAGCTGCGTGGCTATGCGTCCGCCGCCGCGAAGGACCTCGCCACGGCCGACGCCCAGACGAACTGGCAGGCCATCGAGCACCTGCTGCTCCTTCCCCCGCCGCTCGTCGGGCCGGAGGATCGCGTCCGGCTGTACGCCCGCGCGCGGGACATTTCCAAGAAGCTGTCCGAGGGGAACACGGAAGTCGCCGGGGAGATGAAGAAGGCCGAGGAGAAGGTCGTCCGCCGGCTGCGGTCGGCGACCGAGTCGATCAGCGGCGAGTGGGGCCGGTGGGCGTACCCGCAGGCCGACCTGTCGAAGCCGCGGACGGACGTGACGGCGAAGGATCAAGATTTGTTCGCCAAGACGCCGGACCTGGCGACCGTGCTGCTCGCCCACCGCCGGCGGCAAGCGGAGTTCGACAAGTACCCGGCCGGCGGCCCGCCGGAGTGGGCGCAGGCGGAACTGTTCAGCCGCGTCGCGTGCCCGTTCGCCCCGCCGCCGGCCCCGGAGCCGGCGACGGTCAACGCCCTCGCCCGGTGGAAGGACATGCTCGAAGGGCAGGCCGCGCGGGTCGCGCTCGACCACTGGTACAACGAGCAGGGGCAGCCGTACTTCCACACGACCGTGCGGAAGGCCCTCCTGGACGACGCCGAGAAGATCGGCGGGCGGATCGGCGACCGCGGCAAGGCGCGGACGGCGGACGCGGCCGAGGCCGACCGGCTCGGCGGCACGCCCGCCCTGGGCCTGAAGCCCACGGCCGCGGGCGGCGAGAACGGCTACCGGTGGACGACGGAGGCCGAGCGGACGTTCGGGTACGCCGTCGCCCCGGCCCCGTACCCCGTCCCCGGCGAGGGGGTGTTCACCTGGCAGACGGACGAGCCGGGGCTGCTCACGGTCTCGGCCCCGCCGCGGCAGTTGGTCGATCTGTCCAAGCCGTTCGAGGGCGGCAGCCGGCAACTGGCGGTGAAGGCCGGGCCGCGGATCGAGGAGGCGGCGGCGCAGCCGCGGGACGCCCGCATCCAGGCGAGCGGGTACTTCCGCGGCCAGCGGCTCGGGCTGACGAACGAGGCCGTGGTGCGGATCAACCGCCGCCCGGACCTCGTCGTCTCGGAGGTGAAGCCGGACCGCCCGGCCCTCCTCGCGGTGCGGGCGGACAAGGACTTCGACCCCGGCGCGGTCAGCATCCTACTCGACCTTTCCGGCAGCATGTCCGACGAGTGGGGGAAGACGAAGGAGAAGAAGAAGGCCGCGATGATCGAGGTCCTCGCGGAGTTGCTCAAGGACCTGCCGCGGGGGACGACGCTCAGCGTCCGCGCGTTCTTCGGGAACGAGTACATCCGCGACGAGAAGAGCGAGCAGATATTCCCCGGCAAGTTCAAGGGGAACTTCCGGGACAACCTGGACGGCGACGACGGCCTCATCCGAACGCTCGTCGGGCGTACCGAGAAAGGCCCGACGCCGCTCGTCCCGACCATGCGGCTGGCGCTGGACGACATCAAGGACTACCCCGGCGTGAAGACGCTCATCGTCCTGACGGACGGGGCCGACACGACCAAGCAGGAGATCGTCTTCGGCAAGGAGCGGATCGCCAAGAAGATGGACATCATCCCGGCGAACGAGATGACGGCGGCCGAGCGGGCGGCCATCGTGGACGCCGTCCGGGACGACGTGCGGCCGTTCGCCCAGCGGGGCGTGTCCATCCACATGGTCATCTTCGGCGCGGACGAGGCCGAGGAGACGCTCGGCGAGGAGATGTTCAAGAAGGTCGAGGAGTTCCCGACCCCCGGCCGGGTGTACCGGGCGAAGAACAAGCGGGCGCTGCGGGACGAGTTGGAAAACGCGCTGCGGCCGAAGCCGCGGCTGGTGCTGCGGAACGGCACGCCGATCCCCCGCGGGCCGGACGTGAACATCCCGCCCAACGGCCTACCGACCAACCGCACCGACCAGGGGGCCGGGGCGCTCTACTGGCGGGGGTTCGTACCGCCCGGCCAGTACCTGCTGAAGTACCACACGACCGAGCAGGGCACGGTGTTCCGCCCCGGCGACGGCATCTGCTTCCGCATGGACAAGGCCGCGAACGGGGACGTGAAGTTCCTGCGGGAACTCTACTACCGGGACGTGGACCCGGTCGCCCCGGCCGGGCGGGTGGACGCGACGAACGAGGACTGGTTCCTGTCCGCCCCGGAGTACGGCTACCGGCCGGCCGGCGTGAACTACCTGGTGGCGACCGCCGCCCTCGAAGAGAAGCGGGGGCAGGAGGTCGGGCCGAACGGCGACCTGCGGGCGGTACAGCCGCGGTTCGTCTGGTGGGAAGTCGCCCGCGTCGGCGGCAACGGGGAGGAACGCTTCCCCGGCCCGGTGTACGTCCACAACCTGCAGGGCCAGCGCGCCCCGTGCTGGCGGGTCGTCGGCGACAAGGGCCGCGGGCTGGACGGGCTGTCCGACAGCGAGTTCCGGCTCCGCGGGTGGCCGACGTTCGGCGACCCGCCGGCCGCCGTGCCGCAGCCGATCCGCGCGACGGTCACGCAGTTGCGGGCCGGCCTGACGGAGCAGGTCGGGAACGTCGTGGTGCGGGCGAAGCTGGAGGACATCCCGTTCGTCCCGGACCCGGCGGTGAACCCGCGACTGCCGGCGGACGCGGCGAACGGGCCGAAGCGGTGTCTCGTGGTGCGGGTGGACGACGCGGCCGGCCGGCTGTTGCAGGTGCGGGTGCCCCAGCTCGACCCGCGGGTGGCGGAGCACCGGTACTTCTACGACAAGGACGACAAGAACCCGCTGCGGCCGAAGGTGGCCGGGTACACGGCCGTCCTCGGCCCGCTGACCGACGACGAGGTCGCGCGGCTGCGGGACCTGGAGATCAACCTCGTGTCCGTGTCCGACGTGCTCGACCCGGAGAAGAATCGGACCCGGCCGCTGCTGGTGGAACTGCGGAAGCCGACGAACACGACCGACGACTTGAAGGTGCTCGAACCGCTGCGGTAACCCGTAGGGTGGGCCGAGTCTTCGAGGCCCACCGTTCTTGGCTTTGTTCCCTCCCCCCTTGGGGGGGAGGGTTAGGGAGGGGGGTGAGCTTCCC